>DATDKN010000054.1:0-2916 GCA_036519995.1 Terrimicrobium sp.
GTCTCCGCATTATTTTCGCAGATCAAACCTGAGGCTCCTGGTTATAGCATCGACCAGCTTGCCAAACGGCTGCGTCCACTCCTGCGCCGGGCGATCTCGCGCCAGGTCTTCATCAATTTGGATATGGAGATGTATTCCCTCAAGGAGCTGACTTTGCGCCTGTTCATGTCACTCTTGAATGAAGAGGAGTTTCGCCAGTATCCCCATTTTGGCATTGCCATGCAGGCCTACCTGCGCGAGACACCGGAAGATCTGGATCGCTTGATCGAGTGGTCCGCACAACGAGGTATCCGCGTGACAGTGCGCCTCGTCAAGGGAGCCTACTGGGATACCGAGACTATCAACGCGCGTCAGCAGAATTGGCCGTCCCCCGTGTACGAAAGCAAAGAGGAAACCGACGCCGCCTACGAGCGCCTGGCGCTCCGCCTGCTCGAGTGTTCGGATGTCATTGATGCCGCATTTGGCACCCATAATGTGCGGACGATCGCGGCGTGTATCGCCAGTGCACGACGGATCGGGTTGCCCTCAGAGCGCTTGGAATTCCAGATGCTCTACGGCATGGCGGAGCCCATCAGAGAGGTATTAGTCGAACTAGGCTATCGAGTTCGCGAATATTGTCCGCTGGGCGAGATGCTTTCCGGGATGGCCTATCTGGTGAGGCGCCTTCTTGAGAACACTTCCAACGAGGGATTTTTGCGCGCTACTTTCAGCGAAGGAGCCTCCGCGGAGATCCTCCTCCGCGATCCCGCTACCATACCCCATCTCCCCATCCGGTCCCGCGAACCGGAATTTAGAAACGAACCACACGCCGATTTTTCGCGCGCTGAACTTCGCGAGCAGATGAGAAAAGGACTTCGCGAAGCCGCAAAGATGTTTGGAAGTTTACACGCCCTCCGCCTCGGCCGGGGCAGGGGTCGATCTCGGGAAGTGATCGTCTCGCGAAATCCGGCGAAGCCAGACGAAATCGTCGGGCGGGTCGAAGCCGCCGATAAAGAAGACGTCGACACTGCGGTGGCCATGGCCGCCTCGGCAGCTCCGACTTGGTCGAATACTTCGAGCGAGGCGAGAGCAAAAGTCCTGCAGCGTGCTGGCGAACTGCTGAGACACCGCCGCTTTGAACTCGCGGCTCTCGAAGTCTTCGAGACCGGCAAAACATGGTCCGAGGCGGATGCCGACGTTTGCGAGGCGATCGACTTCTGCCGCTACTATCCAGGAGAAATGCTTCGGCTCTCGAAGAGACAGCTTAGCATTCCCGGGGAGGACATCCGTTACGACTACACTGCGCGTGGAGTGACTGCCGTGATCGCTCCATGGAACTTCCCTCTCGCGATTCTTTGCGGGATGACGACGGCGGCCCTCGTCGCCGGAAACCCCGTTGTCATGAAGCCATCTGGGCAGTCCGCCGTCATTGCGACAGTCTTTGCGCGCGTTCTTTACGAGGCGGGCGTGCCATCCGAGGCCCTTCACTGCCTGCCAGGCTCCGGAGCAGAGGTCGGCGCAGCCCTCGTGGAGCATCCTGAAGTTACCCTGATCGCATTTACCGGCTCGCGCGAAGTCGGGTTGCGCATCTGGGAGGCGGCCGGTCGCACACAGCCTCACCAGCCACAACTCAAGAAGGTGGTCTGCGAGATGGGCGGAAAGAATGCGGTCATCGTGGATGATGACGCCGATCTTGACGAGGCCGTTCCTTCCATCGTCGCCTCCGCCTTCGGTTATCAAGGACAAAAATGTTCCGCGCTTTCCCGGCTTATTGTCCTCCCGGGCATCCGTGACCGCCTGATTCGGCGGACCATCGAAGCAACCGAAAGTCTTCGCATGGGTGATCCAACCGATCCTGCGGTGACAATCGGCCCGTTGATTGACGAATCGGCTCAAAAGCGCGTGCGAGAATATGTCGGGCTAGGACAGCGCGAGGCGACACTCACATTTGAGATGCCGGTCGCCGAGAGCACGGGGTGGTTTGTTGGACCGGCGATTTTTACGAACGTTTCACCCGAGTCGAGATTAGCCCAGGAGGAGATCTTTGGTCCGGTCCTCTCGGTGATCGATGCCCACGATCTCGATGAGGCGCTCGAAATTGCGAATAGCACGGCTTACGTGCTTACCGGTGGCTTTTTCTCCCGCAGCCCTCGTCGAATCGAACGGGTCAAATCTGAATTTCATGTCGGCAATCTCTACATCAACCGTAAAATCACCGGCGCAATTGTGGCGCGCCACCCCTTTGGGGGATTTGGGATGTCGGGTGGAGGAACGAAGGCTGGTGGACCCGACTATCTTCTCAATTTTCTTCTCCCAAAGGTCATCGCTGAAAACGTTGTCCGCCGCGGCTCGGCTCCGCAAACGTAGCGCCCGGTGTTTCAGCGGCGCAACTATCGCGGCTCCGAAATTACCGCATCTGGTCTTTGACCTATCCAGCCAGCTGGGGCATCGTTTCGACCGTGAGATTTCGAACCCCTTTGCCTCTTCACGCGCATGCGCATTCCTGGGCGAAAAAGCGCAATATTTTGGAACCAACAATCACGACAACGTCATGAGCAGAAATATTTCGCAATCTGAATCTGAATACATGCTGCTGTTTCGCGGCACGGGCTGGCATAAGGGGCTTTCTTCCGAAACGGTGCAAACTGTGATGAACCAATGGTACGATTGGTTCGAGCGACTGGTTGAGCAAGGCAGGGCTACCTCAGGACACCCACTTGCCTACGAGGGCAAGATCGTGTCGGGCAAAAAGGGCCACACAGTCATCGATGGCCCATTCGTCGAATCCAAGGAAGCCATCGGTGGCTATTTTCTCCTTCATGTCGAAAATGAAGAGGAGGCTATCGAGATCGCCAAGCATTGCCCGGGACTTGAACACGGCGTTCAGGTGGAAGTTCGACCTGTCGTGGAGTTCTGCCCTTCCGGCGAGCTGGCCAG
>DATDKN010000055.1:0-4129 GCA_036519995.1 Terrimicrobium sp.
CGGCACCGCAAGATTGCGGAAGATTCAGCACTTTTGCGGGAGCATCACTCGGTCGACAGATCGAGGCCGATCATCGAACGTAAAACAACCAGCTTCGCAAAAATTGGACCGGTCCGCTTCGCAAATTCCACAGACAGACCCTTGGACGAATGGATGACAATCTGAAATTCTTCGGGGCGCTTTGTTGCCTGATTGCAGTGGTTGTTTGGCTCGGTCTTACTGGATGTTCGCTTGTGCCGAAGCATCCAAGGTGCGCTCCCGATCCACCTGAGGCTTCTTGGAGATAGTCTTGATAACGTCTAGCCGCGTGCCGACCGTTGGAGGTTGGAACCTAGTCAACACTCTCGACGCATAGTGAATATCGGTAGGGCTTTGCCTTTACCCAGTATTCTTCGTGCACTTCCGCGCCCCAGCTGTTGTCCCCTCCAATTCCCATTTGCTGATGGTCGAGCTGTAATTCAACAAAATCTCGACGGACAAGTTCATGATCATGTTGGGCGGCTTCGAGGTCCTCGTCCGTGTAATCGTGAGCCATGAATTGGAGAACAGTGTCGGCGGTAAACCGGATCCCTCTGTTGGAGGAGTCGGTCAGTTGAACCCAGCGCACATCGGTGCGATTGCCATTGAGTTGGGGGAAGACATACGGGTGGTGCAGTTCGTCAACGGGCAGCTGGTAACGCCCTAGTTTGGCACCCGTCTTGCGATCCCAATGGGTTTCATGAGGTCCGCGGCCGTACCAGGAGACAACGCGCAAATCACCGATAAGCGTCGTCACGAGACCAAGTCGTGGCAGCGGCGTTATCGAGTGGGAAAATGGTTCGAAGCTGACGTGGAGATCGATCGATCCGTCCGCCGCGATGTTATATTCCAGCTCGTAATGGGCGAGCTGAGAAAATTCTGAGCGTAGATGCACTTTGACGCAGTTGCCCGCGGTGATTGCGGAAATCCCCAGCGCCCTGCGACGTGCCGCCGCATGCCTCCACGGAGAATAGATTTCCCGATATCCGTTTCGGATCTGATTGTCGTTTGGTGTCCGCCACGTATTTGGTTCCAAGGGTCCCAGGAACAGTTCGCGACCGTGCCGGACATAGGAAACGAGGGCGCCGCGCCGTCGATCGATGGTCATCTCCCAATTATCGCCAGCGATCAGGTAGCTTTCGCCGGTATGCTGAAGGAGAGGGGGGTTTCCTTCTTTGGCTGCACCCTTCAAAATCGCTGGGGGGTCGCGCTGGATCAGAAATTGGTCCCAGGCGAGTTCGTGACCTCCAGGCGCCCAGAGAGTCGCAGAAGGGGCGATGAGCGACAGGATGAGTACCCACTCGCCAGGTTCGTGGAGTCTGTCTTCGGGTAAGGGGACGGAGAGCTCGCACGTTTGCTGCGCCGGCAGCTCGATTGAACCAAGCGACGCCCCACGGACGATCTGGCCATCTTTTCGAAGTTCCCACCGAATCTCGAAGTGGCGGAGATTCGTAAAGAAAAAGCCATTTAGAACGCGAATTCGCCCGGAGTTCACGTCGACGGGAATGAATTTCGCATTCTGATAAACCTTGCGAACCTCGTAGAGTGAAGGGTTGGGGCGACGGTCAGGGCGCACTAGCCCGTCGCAACAGAAGTTCCCATCGTTCGGAACATCCCCAAAGTCGCCTCCATAAGCAAGGAACTGGCCCGAACCATCCGGCAGCGCCTTGAGTATGGCGAGGTCACACCATTCCCAGATACAACCTCCTTGCAAAGGTTCGTGTGCTTCGATGACATCCCAATAGTCCTGAAAATTCCCAAGGCTATTGCCCATTGCGTGGGCGTACTCGGTGAGGATGAGCGGGCGGTCCGCGCCGGGATCCATCGCATAGCTCTCGAGATCGGCCGGAAACGCATACATCGGACAATAAATATCGGTGTTCGCACCACGGAATGCAGACTCGAACTGAACCGGACGGGAGGGATCTCGCTCCTTGATCCACTTGTAGCCAGACACCAGGTGCGGGCCATTGCCAGACTCATTGCCGAGCGACCAAACAATTATTGATGGGTGATTCTTGTCCCGTTCGACCATGCGCCGATGACGTCCGAGGAGGGCCTCTTCCCAGCTGGGATCATGCAGCAAGAGATGGTTGGAAAATGCGCCCATGCCATGGGCTTCGAGATTCGCCTCGCCGATAACATACAATCCGTAGCGATCGCAGAGGTCATACCAGAGCGGACAATTCGGATAGTGGCTCGTCCGGACGGTATTGATGTTGTGTTGTTTCATCAACTCGATATCGCGAACCATCGATTCACGAGTGACGACGTAGCCGCTTTCAGGCAGGAACTCGTTTCGATTAACTCCCTTGAGATAGATGGCCTTTCCATTCAGGAGCAGGCGCCGATCCCGGATCTCGACCTTGCGAAAGCCAATGTGCAGCGCCGTCACTTCCGCTATTGTGCCGCTCCGATCGCCCAGTGAGACTACCAGAACGTAAAGTCTCGCGGATTCCGCAGACCACTTTTCAACTTCCGCTACCCGTCCGGATGACTCCGCAGTCGCCTCGCCACCCGGGCTGACGGTCAGTTCAACTGTCTGGTCATGCAGGGCGGCGTCACCATCTGGCGCGAGAAGCTCGAATCTGACGTATGCCTCGCTGCTGCTGGCAGCAGTATTGCGAAGGAGCGCCCGTACCCGGAAAAGACCGTCGGCGTACTGCGCATCAAGATCGGTATTCGCTTCGATGTCGCGGAGGTGTAGAGGTCCTGCGGACCAAAGATAGACATCCCGGAAGATGCCGCTGAGCCTCCATTTATCCTGGTCTTCGAGATAACTCGCGTCGGAATATTGGTATACTTCCACCGCGAGCAAGTTCTCACCGTCCGCCAGATACGGGGTGATATCGAAGTCAGCAGGCGTGCGGCTGTCCTTAGCGAATCCGACTTTTTCCTCATTGACCCAGACATAATAAGCGCTATCCACCCCCTCAAAGCGCAGAAACACGGTCCGGTTTGACCAGGCATCCGGAATTCTGAATGTGCGACGGTACGAACCGACCTGATTTCTCCAACGATAGCTCGTGAATTCAACCGGGGGCGTTCCGGTTACACGCGGCGGATCCTTTACAAAAGGGTACGTAATGTTCGTGTAGAGGGGCACGCCATACCCATGGAGTTGCCAATTGGAAGGAACTTTCAACAAAGCCCATTTTGAGGCATCAAAATCAGCACGATAAAATTCAACTGGTCGGCTCCAAGGATCCGGCGACCACTGAAATAACCAATCTCCCGCCAGAGAAAGCATCCACTCCGACTGCTCGGGTTCGTTGCGGAGCGCTTCTTCCCGGTTCGGAAAAGCGAAAAAACTCGCCCGGGGCGGTTCCGTGCCCGTGCGCTGAACTTCGGGATTTTCCCAATCCGCTTGCTTGACAGACTCCGTGGTTGTTCCCGGAGCAGCCATGAATCAGGTGAGCAGGGCTTTCTCGTCGGGGGCGAACAAGTGGATGTCGTTGGCAGCGAAGTCAAAGTCGAGGGAGTCGCCGTATCTGAATCCGTGGAAACCAGTTATGCTAATCGTGAGCCGGTTGCCCGCCTCAGTAACTCCGTGCAGATAGGTGACATCTCCCAAGCTTTCAACAACCTCGATTTTAAGGGTTCCCTTGCCCTGATTACTCTCAGCCACCTCAAGGTGTTCGGGCCGAATTCCGAGGGTGAGCGCAGTCGGCGGCTGGATTGAGATGCCCGCTGGTGCTTCCATGACGGCTTGCCCACCTCTAAAGTCGGGTGCCTTGAGGACGAGGTTGCTTCCGTCGGTCTCGGCAGAGGTGATCTTCAAGAAATTCATCTTCGGAGATCCAATGAAGCCGGCAACGAAGAGATTGGCCGGCCGTTGATAAAGATCCATGGGGCGGCCGACCTGCTCGACCTGGCCGCGATTGAGGACAACAATCTTGTCCGCCAGCGTCATTGCTTCCACCTGATCGTGGGTCACGTAAATCATCGTGGTCTCCAGATCACTATGAAGCTTCGAGATCTCGAGGCGCATCTGCACGCGCAACTCCGCGTCAAGATTGGAAAGAGGTTCATCAAAAAGGAAGACCTTCGGCTCACGGACAATAGCGCGACCAATAGCCACGCGCTGACGCTGACCGCCGGAGAGTTGCTT
>DATDKN010000056.1:0-4010 GCA_036519995.1 Terrimicrobium sp.
GCAGCGACGACGACGCAATACGGCGTCGACGAGCTCGAGATCGCTTCCGCGCTGCTTAGGGAAGAGGTAGAGTTGGTGAAGTGCGAGACGGTGGATCTCGAAGTCCCTGCCCACGCCGAAATCATTTTGGAAGGTGAAATCCCGCCGAAGACGCGGGAGCAGGAAGGCCCATTCAGTGAGTTTCAGGATTATTATCTAACGGGCGCTGGGATGAACCCGATCGTAAACATCAAGGCTGTCACCATGCGGGGCGATGCAATCTTCAAGAACGTCCAGAACGGCACTGAAGTAGAAGGCTGTGTCTATCACAAAGTGCCCATGTCGGCGCAAATTTTGCGTCGCATCAGGACCGTGGGTGGCTTTGCTGACGTGAAGAACGTCCTGGTATTGCCGGGAATTTTCGGGGTCGTAGTGCAGATGACTCCGCGCTACTACGGCGAGGCGAGGAACGTTCTGCTATCGGTGCTATCCAGCGAGTATCAACATCCAAAGGTCGCCATCGCGGTTGATGAGGACGTGGACATCTTTAACTATGCGGAAGTTTTGTGGGCCATTTCTACGCGGGTGAATCCGGAACAGGACATCATCGTCATTCCCGGAGCCAAGATCCATGCGATGGATCCCTCGTGCCCGGAATTCGGCGCGCCTGGAGCGCCAGGCTGGCATCGGATCGGCGGCAAAGTTATCATAGATGCGACCAAACCGCCCGAGTGCGATCCCAAGCGACGCTTCGAATTCGAGCGCCTGCGACCGGTGGGTTGGGAGACGATTCAGTTAGAAGACTTCCTGCCCGAGGGCTCGCCACCGTTACGTTATAAACCGAAAATTCCAGGTGGGAAGAGTGAAAAAGTTTAGGAGTTCAAAGGCTCACACTGACTGCAGTCTTGTTCTGACCCTTAAACCTTGAACTTTGAACATTGAACCGATCTGCTCATCGAACTACGGCGTGAACATCACATCGATAAAGCCGGCGGACTCCTTGGAGAACATCCCTAACTCGACCCCTTGCTGAAGCCAGCTCTTTTCGGAAGTCAACGTCGCTGAGTCAGGCCATTTGAAATCTGCCGGAAGCAGGAAGACTTTGGTGCGCTGCCAGGCCGGAGCGAGCTCCTCCGGTTTTTCCAGACCGAAGAACTGCTTGGCATATTTGCGGAAATGGGGCTCATCCTGTTGCACGCCCCGATAGGCTTCGGTCCAGGCCGCGCGCAGCTTCGTTACCGAATCGGCGTTTGTTTTTATCCAGGGCTCGAGAGTAGCTAACCAGATCACCGGGAGAGTTTTTGCGTTGAGCACCTTTCCGAGCTCATCGCGGAAACCCAGAATCACCCGATATTTTCCCGAGGTCAGAAGCCGTGATACGTGCGCCTCCCACAAAATGCCGGCTTCCACCTCGCCTTTCTCCAACACGGCGATGATGACCGGCGCGCCAAGTTTTTTCAGCTGAAAGTTCTTTTCGATGTTTACTCCCCGTTTGCGATTGATGAAGTCAAAAAGATTGTAGAGCGTGGTCACTTCCGGTGTCAGGGCGAGGGCCTTGCCTTTAAGGTCGTTGATGCTCTGGTAGGGAGACTCCTTGCGCACCACGACGAACATGTGCGACGTTTGATAGGGTTGAATCAGCCGGATTGGAACTCCGCTCACATTGGCGCGCAGGGCGGCTTCAGGCGTCATCAATCCCACGGATAGCGCCTGAATGCCGAGCAGCCGCTGAATCTCCGGCACGCCGGCCCAACGGGGTTTCATCACAAAGCCATTCTTACGATCTAGACCTTTGTCGATTATGTATTGGCCTCCCAGGCCGAAGAGCCCATCCTCCGGCAATCCGACCTCGATGGTCGGAAGCTCGGCGGCGCGGGTTTGAATGCCGGGGAGAGAGATACCCATCGCCGCGCAGAAAATGATTAGCGGCGCCAGAAGACGTAGAATGCTTTTTCTTGAATCAAAAAACAGCAACCTAAAATACGAAGTGAAGCGTTGATTCATGTTTAGTCCTCCTATGAGGCTGTTTGTAGCACCAGCTTGAGCAGTTTCTTTTTGAATTCGATGAATCCGTGATCGTCCAAGTCTCTCTGCGAAGGATCGAGGGGGTTGTCGATAATCTCTATGACGCGAGCCGGTCGAGCGGAGAAAACTATTATGCGGTCGCCCATAAAGGCTCCCTCCTCCACGTCGTGGGTTACCAGGAGCGTGGTTTGCTTAAGGCGAGCGCAGATCGACAGGGTATCCTCCCGCAGCTTGCGCGCAGTCAACTGATCGAGCTTGCTAAAGGGTTCGTCCATGAGAAGCACTTCGGGCTCGATGACCAGGGCGCGCGCGAGCCCCACTCGTTGGCGCATGCCGCCCGATAGGTAGAGCGGATACTGTTGGCGAAATTCGATCAGGTCGACCAGAGTCAAATATTCTCGGATTCTTTCTTCCCATTGGTTTTCGGGCACTCGCATGCCTTTCAAGGCGAAGGTCATGTTGCCTTCCACTCGCTTCCAGTTGAGCAGCCGGGGATCCTGGAAGACATAGCCGATGCGCGGCACATGAGAGCCGTCGCTTTGATGCGATACGATTTCCACCCGACCTTGATCCAGAGCCTCCAGCCCCGATATGACGTTGAGAAGAGTAGACTTGCCGCAGCCCGACGGCCCGAGCAGGCAGGTCATGCCATTTTCTTTTGCGTCAAAGGAGACCTTTCCAAGGACAAGCATGTCGTCGCCGGCCTCCCGGGCGAAATATTTCACAGCGCTGTCGACCCGCACGTAAGCCATCTAGCGCCTCCAGGCCTCGACCCGCGGCCGCCAGCGGGTCACGGCTCGTTCGAGCCAGCCGATGATGCCGAATTCGATAATGATCATCACCACCAGAAAACTGATAGCCCAGGCCAGCACCGCTTTCATGGAGAACACGTTGAAGCCGCGAACGACTTGATAACCGACGCCGTTGCTCAAACCGAACATCTCAACCACGACGACGACTTTCCAGGCGAGCCCCAGGCCGTAGCGGATCGCCGCCAGCATGTGAGAGATGAGCTGCGGCAAAATAACGTCGACGACCTTGGACCAGGGACTGGCGTGAAAGATCTTGCTCATGTCGACCAGATCCTTGTCGATGGATTTGGTTCCTTGCCAGATGCTGATGGCCAGCATCGGCATGATGGTAATGGCAACCGCGGCATAAGCGCTGGTTTCGTTGAGACCAAAGAACATGATCATTAACACCGCCCAGATGAGACCCGGCATCGTGAGACCGAGAATCACCGGCGGCTCGAAGAAGCTCTCGAGGCTTCTTAGGGTTCCCATGAGAATGCCGAGGGGAATGCTGACGATCATCGCCAGGCCGAAGCCGACCAACACGCGGCGCAAGGTGCTGCCCATTTCGCTGAAGAAGTTTCCGGTGCCGACGATGGTCGCCACTTCGGCGAAGGTATCGAATGGTTTCGGAACCAAGGTGGGGGGAAAAAAGAGACTGAGAATCCACCAGATCAGGATCAAGGTAAGGATGGACCCGGCTCTCAAGCTGAAATCGATGAGCGCTTGCTTGGCCAGGCCTGGCCGCGGCTTGGCGATTGGTGTGGACTCGAGATCGCGAGCTGAATAGCTCTTGTCTTGAACGCTGAGAGTTTTCCCTTGGTCGGTCATCAGCTCTAACCTAATCTCGAACGCGAGAGCCAACAATTAGCAGACGATGCCCGCTAGCGGTGAGACGGCTGAGGTAAACCAGATCCTCGGGGTCATGCGATAAAGGGAATTTTTCACCGGCGCTAACGATTTCGGCGGGGGTCTTGCGCGACGTTGCTCCTTTGCCACCGGCGATCACCAGACCCCATTCTTGCTCTCTCCCGCGAAGGCCCTCTTTAAGGGCGCCGCACACGGTGGTGGTGAACGCCCGACGAATGCCAGTCAAAACCAAGAACGCAGCCTAAGGATTGAAACCAGTAAGGGTCGGAGATTCGTCTGAGGATTTCTTCAGGACCGTCGTCTTCGACGATGAGACGAATAATTTCTCGTCCCAGTTTGACCATT
>DATDKN010000057.1:0-7610 GCA_036519995.1 Terrimicrobium sp.
TGGCGCGTCGAGGTGGGCCTTCCAAAGGGACTCTCATAGGGACTACTCCGTACAAAAGCAGCAAGGTTGGCTCACACTGTTTCGTCTCCTTTTCGAGAACCAATTTCACTTATGCAGCGAAACCAGTGGAGTAAACCTTGCCAGTTGTACTATCGCATAGTTAGGGGAAATTTCAAGTTAGTTCAGAGGGGATTGCACCCTGTCGCCAGTTGACTGCAAGACGGCTTTCCCCCTCGTCGGCTTTGTGGTATTAGTTGTTATGGGATTAAAGTTTAGCTCGTTTGCACGCCGAGGTCCTGATACGGTCACCGAGGAATTGGTTGACGCGCTGCTGGACGCGCGCCCGTATGAGTTCAAGGCGCTCTTTGGCGTTGTCCATGCAGGACTTCGCGCCCGGAATGCGGCCAGCGGTGGCGAGGAGATGCTTCGCCTCCGGGCCTACGAGAAGCTCCAGGATCTTGTGCGGCAGGGGCGTGTCAAGAAGGCGGGCAAAGAGTATAAGGGAGTGCCAAAAGCTCTACGGGCTTTTTCAGAGGACTTGAAAGCTCTTCGAGAACGCGGTCGATCCTTCGCCCCTAAAGGAAAGGTGATTGCCCGCAAGCGACCCTTGCCGCGGAAAGCCACGACGCGCTGAGAGTTGCCGCACTTCCACAGCCGCAGTCCGGCAACTAACCGGCTCTTATGACGGGAGCGGATGGGCGAGCTGAAAGCTCCGGCGAAAGTTACTGGCTTACTCGCTTCGTTCTTCTCCGACTCTTAGGGGCAGTTTACGCAGTCGCTTTCCTGGTGGCCACCCAGCAACTCGTGCCGCTGGTCGGTGAGCGAGGACTAACGCCCGCGAGCATTTTCCTCGATCGAGTTCGCGCGCATTTCGGATCAACCCTATCAGCCGTCACCGCCGTTCCCTCCATCTTTTGGCTAAACCACTCGGATTTGGCACTCATGCTCGTCTCCTGGACCGGCCTGATTCTCGCTCTGCTGGTTACCATCGGCTACGCGAATGGCTTGCTTCTTGCAGTCCTATGGACGCTCTACCTTTCGATCGTTCACATTGGGCAGGATTGGTATGGATATGGATGGGAAATCCAGCTTACCGAGACGGGCTTCCTTGCCATTTTCTTGTGTCCCTGGCTTGATGGCCGGCCTTTTCCCCGCCACGCGCCCCCGCTAACAGTAATCTGGCTATTCCGGTGGTTGACCTTTCGGATCATGTTCGGGGCTGGACTAATCAAGATCCGCGGCGATTCAGTTTGGCGAGACCTGACGGCTCTCAAGTACCATTTTGAAACTCAGCCGATTCCCAACCCGCTCAGCCGTTGGTTCCATTTTCTGCCGAGCGCCGTCCTCAAAGCCGGAGTCATCTTCAATCATTTCGCCGAACTCATCGCGCCTTGGTTTGTCTTTTGGCCGACCTTTGCGCGTCGATTGGCTGGGGGGATTATTGTCTTGTTTCAGCTCACGCTCATTGCCGGCGGGAATCTTTCCTTTCTCAATTGGCTAACGATTGTGCCAGCGCTGGCATGCTTCGACGATGCCGTGTGGGAAAGGGTTCTCCCGCGGCGACTGGTCGAGCACGCCTACGCCAAGTCCAGTGTGGCGACCGCAAGTCACCACATGTTGATCGCTGGATGGATCATGACGGCAGTAGTGGCGTTTCTCAGCATCAATCCTCTTGCGAACATGCTCTCCACGCGGCAAATCATGAACACATCCTTCGACCCGCTAAATCTCGTCAACACCTACGGCGCTTTTGGAAGCGTAGGACGCGAACGTCTAGCTGTGATCTTCGAGGGCACGGATGCGGATACTCCCTTCGATCAGGAAACCAGTTGGAAGGCTTATCCCTATATTGCCTTGCCAGTCGATACAAACAAGATGCCTCCTCAAGTCGCACCCTACCAACCGCGTCTTGACTGGCAAATGTGGTTCGCTTCCATGTCAACGCCGCAAGAATACCCATGGACTCTCAACCTGGTTTGGAAACTGCTTCACAACGATGCCGACGCGCTCAGCTTGTTTGCAAACAACCCGTTTCCCACCGGGCCTCCGAAGTTTGTCCGTGCCACGCTCTACCGGTATAAGTTCGCCGAGCCGAGCAACCCCAACCACCAGTGGTGGACGCGCGAACTACTCGGAAGCTGGCTTCCGCCGCTGTCAGCCGACGATCCTCGGCTGCGGCGCTTTTTGAAGCAGGCTGGCTGGGAGCATTGATTGGCACAAGACGGTTCCGTCGCACCGAAGTGTGGTCACCGCCGTTGGATTGACCTCGTGCGCATGATGCGTTCTATTGATATTGTTATGTCGAAATTCGTTCCCCTCATTAGCTCTGGAATCGCCGGGCCTCTCGGCGTTTTGCATTTACCGCGTCTGTGGCTCAAAGTCTCCCTCGACAGTCGAGGCAAACTGGCGGACGGCTACCCGGCTGTCGGTACTGGATTCGATCAAATGGTCATTGATGGCCTTAATCTGAAGCGCGACGCCCTCGTTTCCTTTATTTCCGAGAAACGACCTACGTATCCGCAATTTGAACAGTGGGTTCGTGAGCAGCCCGGAGCTGCGCTGGACGAAGCTTCGATCGATAAACTCAACAAGGCCATCGCGGGCTACAACCACGATGATGAGACGCGGCGCTCGGTATTGGGAGCGGCGAACATGGCGGACGACACCAAGGCTCCGCGCGATGCGGTCAACCTGAATAATCTCGACGACTGGACCGAGTTCCACCAAGCGGAACTAAAATAGCTGAAGAGTTTGTAGCGCTGCTGTCGCAGCGGTGTCCCGGCCAGGGCGCGCCTAGGTCGGCTCACCAGCGAAGTCCTTTTGCTGTAGCGACGGTGTCCTCACCGTCGACGGCTCATTTCGGCAATGGGGACCCGCCCGCAACGCTGGCGCCTAGGGCCGGCGGGGGTAGCATCGGCGCTATAACTGCTCGTCCGTGCGGACACGGGACGGTCGAGAGACTGAATCTTGGCCCTCGGCCTGATTGCGTCTAATCAACTACCGAAAAGACCTTCACCGCTCCTTCGACTCCGCGGATCGTTTGCGGCGGATAGTCCATAAACGCGACTCCTGAATTGAGCCGGTTTCTTGTGGATTCAGTAAGCAGCAGCTGGGTTCCAAGCTCTTTCGTCAAGCCCTCGACTCGCGAGGCAAAGTTCACGGTACTTCCGATTGCCGTGTATTCGAGCCGGTTTGGCGATCCGATGCTGCCAACGATAGCAGGACCGGTGTGAATACCGATTCCGATAGCGAGGGCTGTGTCTCCTGGGAGAGCCAATTCGCGATTCAATCGCGGGAGCGCGTGAAGCATCTCGAGCGCGGCGGCGACGGCCGCGTCGGCGTGAGCCTTCAAGCTTCCACCGACGCCGAAGAGGGCCAGAAAGCCATCGCCGAGGAACTTGTTGACCATCCCGCCATGTCGCTCCTCGACCACTTGGACCATCACCGGGAGAAACTTGTTCAAGATCTCGACAACGCGGCGGGGGGTTGCGGCAGCGCTCATGGCGGTGAAGGACCGAATGTCCACAAACATGACCGTGATAATTTCCTCGACCCCGCTAAGACCGGGATCGCGTGCCAGGATTGCCTCGGCGGCCTTTTGCCCAACGTGCAGCCCGAACGTCCGCCGAAGCCGTTCCTTCTCACGAAGCTCCACGATCATGCGATTGAACTCGCCGATGAGCAGCCCAAACTCGTCCGCCCTCACGAGCGGCACCTCTACGTCAAGGCGGCCTCGCGCGACGGCTTGGGCCGCGGAGCGCAAGTAGTCGATCGGCTCGAGAAACAGTCGACTGATCATCATGGCGGTGCAGAGTCCGAAGGCTATTCCTATGCTCCCAACAAAGACCGCCAGCCATTGCTGATCATTTCCGGCCGAAGCGGGCGCAAAGTTCAGTAAGAGCAAGGATCCGATCGGACAAATGCCCGCAGAGATCACCCAGATTAACCCTCGGCCTCGCAACGAAAGAGTTTTCGCCCCCGGCGTCAGATCGGCGCGAGCACGCTGAAAAAGTACCGGAAAGAGTCCCCAGTTGCTCGCCAGTTCGACCAGAAAGAAGCTATGCGTCAGCGAAATGAAGCCGGACACTCCAAAAGAAACCGGCAAGTGCCAAAGCAGTCGCGATTCCAAACCGTGGTTCACCTGTGCAAGTGAAAAAATAAAGATCGGTATGCAGAGCAGCCAGGCTAAGCCGAAGATGATCGCGCCGAGGAATGGCAGACGAATGACACGTCGCCGCGCCGTTTGCAGCATGGGCTCCGAGATCGACTCGCCACGTTCGATTTTGGTAAGCGCCGGTCGAAGAGAATAGACCAAGCGTAGCCAGAGATACCCCACAACCGGATAACAGATGCTGTTGTAAACAATAACCGTACTCAGGAAGCGCTGTTTGAGCGCGGCCGTAGTCAACAACGGATCAACAATGATGACGTTATACCAAATGTTGAACGCGCTTCCGAGGATCTGCGGTAGCAGCGGAGACAATGCCGTGATCAGAAGCGCATAGCCAATCTTCTTTGCTTGCGGGCCAGCATTCGCGGCGGCATCCATCGCCCAAAATATTCAATCAGAATCCAAGAAAGAAAAGCCGCGAGCAAGTATTCCGCGCCTCCAATCAGCTCCCCTGGACCAGAGAGCCACCATTGCCGATCAGTACTTTGGAGGCTGACCCGCGTCCGCTAGATTAACGGGAGCACCATCCCTGGCGACGTCCCCAGCTCATATGGACCGTGCTGTTGACGCCCAAGCAGCGGCGCAGCTCCAAACCAGCGTAGGCGAGACCCCGGGAATCAAGCACTGGCAGCGCGACTCACATCGCCGACTGGCCAAGCGCGGCGTCATCGGGCATCAACTTCTCGCCAAAGAAACGGAGGAGCAGGCTCATGCAGACGTGCGCCAGCGCCGGATTATACCGCGGTCCCTCATCACGAAGAAACGCATGAGCGGCGTTAAACTCGTGCCACTCGAATTCCGCTCCCGTTTCGTTTAGTCGCTGGGCGATCTTTACTCTTCCCTCAAGCGGAACGTGCGGGTCCTGCCGGCCCCACACGAAAAGAAAAGGAGCCTTGACTCCTCCAAACCGCTCCAAGGTGTCGTCGTGTTTACCAGCGCCGAGCGACCTCGAGTGAATATCCGTCGGATAGAAGGCAGCTACTGCGCTCACCTCGGAATGAAAGCCCGCCCTGACGGCAAGATGTCCCCCCAGACAGACCCCGTAGCTTCCGACGCGACCGGTGCAGCTTTCCTGCTCACGAAGAAACTTCACCGTCACGTCGGTATCCTCATCGTAGGAAGCAAGCTCCTTTGCGTACTTCAGTTCGTTGCCCCGCGTGGAACCGGCTTGGTCGTATGCGAGCACCGTTCCAAGCGGCTCAAATTCATGATAAACCTCCGGAACCGCGACGACATAGCCGTGGCCGCTCAAGGCAGAAGCCATTCGACGGATCGGGTTGGTGACTTGAAAGATCTCCGAATAGAAGACAACACCAGGATGGCGGCCCGGCGCTTGCGGCACGAAGAGATGCACGCGCATGGTTCCACGCGAGGTTGAAAGATCGACAAACGTTTCCGTGAGAGTGCTCATAAGAGTTCGTTCTTATAGGCCACGTTCACATTCGTGCGAGCATAACTAAACCGGCGCTTTCTCTGGCCGAGAGATCGCGCATTTGACAAGGACCTCACGGAGGGCTTATTAGAAGAGTGTGAGGATCCTCCCCCGAGCAGATCTACTCTTCTCCCCCGCTCTGGTCGAATCTTTCGCGTCCAACTATCCCTCACGGCGACGCCGAACAAAACACCCGTTTTTTCCTCTACTGGAATTGGCGCGGATGTTACTAGGGGAAGGCTCTCTTATTTTCATCCGCGACGCTATTATAGGCACCGCGGTTAATCCTATTATTCCCGAAGTCGCACCTAAACCTTAGAAACTATGAACCTCTTCGACACTGTCCTCGCCTCCTTAAATGACCCGTCCCGCTCAACTCAGATGAGCGATCTTGAAAATCTTTCATCGGCATTCGGAAGTGGCGGATCTTCCGCAAATCAAATTGCCAGTCTCCTCGGCGGATTCTTGAAGCCTGTGCTCCGGGAGCAACAGGCTGTCGGTGGTTCCGAAGGAGTTGATTCTCTGCTTCAACAGCTCAAGCAAAGCGCTAATTCGCCTGATCAATTGCGGCAGGTATTGGGCTCCGACCGAATGGATCAGATGGTCGGGCGGGCTGAGCAAAAGACTGGACTGGATGCAAATACTATCTTGCGTTTCCTACCCATCGTTCTTCCAGCGATTATCGGACTCCTTCAGTCCGGCCGTCCCGCTGCCGCGTCCCCCGCTGCGGGTGAGCCGGTGGGAGTCCAGCCCCCCGGCGGCACTGCCACCCCAGGAACGCAGACCGGCGGGCAAACAAATCCTATCCTTTCCCAATTTCTTGACTCTGACGGGGACGGAGACGTGGATATGCAGGATGTCGTTCGCTTGACGTCTGTCTTTTTGCGGAAGTAGGGCGGCGCTGCAATTCACCTCGTCGAGCCGGAGTCATTTGGCCGACAGTGTGCCGCTCAAGCGATCCCGAGGTCACGTTAATGCGCTGATCTGGGCGCCGCCCGGGACGGCCAGTGACCGGGTTTGCATTGTCTCTCTGCGAAACTTTCCTATTTTGCAGGGATGAGAGATGAGACGCATGTTCCCGAGGAGACCTCGGACGATTTCATGCGTCGCGATGATTTTGGGAACCGGCATCCCCGAGATATCGCCGAAGGGATGCGGGACATTCCGGTTGCCAAAATCGAAGACGTTTTGCGCGCTCTTCCGAAGGAAACCGCTGCTCAAGTTCTCTCCGAGTTGCCCAAGGACATTCAGGTGCGCCTGTTTGAATCGATACCCATCGCGCACCTCTGCGACATCGTCGCGGAAATGTTTAGCGATGACGCTGCGGATGTCCTCGGGCACATCCCGGCAGCGAAGCTACGGGAGATCATGCGCGGCATGTCGGCGCCGGAGGCCAAGCAGATCAACGATCTTCTTCAGTATCCCGAAGATACCGCCGGGGGCATCATGCAGACGGAGGTCATCGCCGTCTCGGAGGATCTCACGATCGCGGAAGCCATCGAAATGCTACGGCGGGAGGAAGAAAATCTACCTAATGGCATTTTCTATATCTACGTGGCGGATGCAGAATACCGGCTGCGTGGCGTTCTTCGCGTGCGTGATCTTCTTTTCAGTTCCCCCAATCGCAAGATCCGCGACATCATGGTGCCGGAGGTGCGGTCAGTTTCGGTGCACGCCGACCAGGAGGAGATCGCGCGTCTGTTCCGTGCCTACGGATTCAGCGCCATGCCGGTGGTGGACGATTTTCAAAGGCTGCGGGGCGTCGTCACCGCCGATGACGTCTTCGATATTGTCGAAGAAGAGGCCACTGAAGACATGCAGCGGATGGTCGGGATCTCCGGCGAAGAGTCCGCCGAGACGCCCTGGATGCATTCGGTGCGAAATCGCCTGCCGTGGCTCCTCTTTAATCTTGGCACCGCTTTTTTCGCGGGATGGGTGGTCTCCCTTTTTGAGAGTACCATCGCCAGATATGCTGTCCTCGCTGTGTTTCTGCCCATCATCGCCGGA
>DATDKN010000058.1:0-11489 GCA_036519995.1 Terrimicrobium sp.
GTCGCATCATCCATGGCGCCGGCCCCGAGGGCGACGGTGCCCATCGTCGTGCCAGTGAGCTTTTTGAAATGAATGATCCGGGCGAGCATCGGAAAGGCGGTAATGCACATGGAAGCTCCCAGAAAGAGCATTGCTTCAAACAACGACGTTTTTTTCGGAAAGAGCTCGGTGAAGTGGAAAAAGATCCAAGCCAGCCCCGCACCTAGAATGAATGGCGTGATCATTCCCGCGATCGACACTGCCACCGAGCTCTTCAGCTGCCGCTGGACGATGTCCATCCGGAATTCCATGCCGACAATGAACATGTAAAGGGCGAGGCCGAGTTGCGAGGCGGGGAAGAGGTAGCTTTGTGTGTCGCGCATTTTCTGGGTGGAGTCCCACGGAAAGAGCCATTGTTGCGCCTCAGGCCAAAGCAGTCCGAATAGGGACGGCCCCAGCATGACTCCGGCGATCATTTCAGCGACGACCTGCGGTTGGCCACAACGGGCCGCCACGGCTCCCACCATTCGGCAAAAGACCAAGATGACCGCAAGCTGGAGAAAAAACTGAACGGCGAGATTGAGGTTACTCATGGAGTCGGCTGTCTGCTGCGATGAGCGTATTCCTCAGTGCAAATGACAAGCCCAAAACGCGTGGAGGAGAATGCGTCGGGAGCGGCTGACTCTGGGAATTCTGAGGACGCTTTGAGGAGAAAAGGCCGATACATGCATGCGCGCGGCTTCAATCAGCCCAGAGCCGCAAAGCGCTCTGCCGTCGCGAAAATTAGCAATAATCTACTCCGCTCGGATGTGGCGAAGCGATGGCTAAGAGTAAGCGATACCTCCAAAGCGCGTCCGGATTCAATCGACGGAAATTCTTGCAGGGAGCGGTTTTAACTGGGACCGCGGCATTGACCGCCAAACGGCTGTTGGGTCAAGCTCGTCCCGAGAATTCGCCGACGTCCACATCGACTTTGATCCGCCCGGCAACTCCTGGTGCGCCCGAAGATCCGCCACTCGCGCCGCCAGACAAGCAACCGCCCACGCTCAACGTTCCAACTCGCGAGCAGCAGGTCGGATGGACGATTGTGGGTCTCGGGCAGCTAACGCTGGAACGGATCCTTCCCGCCTTTGGGGCCTGCAAGTCGTCCTATCCGGCGGCGCTGGTCAGTGGGCATCCCGAGAAGGCTAGGCAGCTTGCCGGCATTCATGGTGTCGATCCAGAGGCCATTTACGGTTATGAGGACTTCGAGCGAGTTAGAGAAAACCCCAGAATCGATGTCGTCTACATTGTGCTCCCCAATTCCATGCACGCGGAGTGGACAATCCGTGCGCTGCAGTCCGGCAAGCACGTGCTCTGCGAAAAACCGATGGCTGCTTCTCTTCCCGAGTGCGAAGCAATGATCAACGCTGCACGCAAAGCGGAGAGAATCCTCGGCGTGGCCTATCGTCTGCACTATGAACCGATGAATCTCGCGGTGATGGAGATGTGCGTAAAAAGGAGTTCGGTAAGATCAAGACGTTCACCGCGAGCAACTGCCAGAACGTCAAAGCACCTAACATCCGCCTGAGTGGGCCTTTGGGGGGAGGTCCGGTTGGTGACGTCGGAGTCTACTGCATCAATGCGGCCCGCTACACCATCGGAGAAGAGCCGATCGAGGCGATCGCTGTTGAAGGGCAGACGGAAGAGGACCCCGCTTTCGAGAAGTTCCCGAATCCGTCAGCTTTCTTTTGCGTTATCCGTCCGGAGTCGTGGCAGCATGCGAGTGCTCCTTCGGGACTGCTCGCAGCTCGAGCTATCAAGTGCTCTGCGAGCATGGCTCAATTCAAATGAATCCCGCTTACAATTACTCGGGCCTGCGACTTTCAATCACGAGTTTGAAAGATAGCACCCCAAGCCGCACGGAACTGCTGATCGAGGTCATCGATCAATTCGCCGCCGAGATGGATGCCTTTTCACGATGTGTCCTGAAAAAAAGCCGGTTCCAACTCCAGGCGAAATGGGGCCTGCGGGATATGCGAATTGTCTTGGCAGTGATCGAATCGGCTCGTCTCGGCGGCGTGCCGGTCAAGATCTGACGCCGCGGACCGATCCGGATGTTGCAGGCACCGATCGGAGACGGTGGGGAATGTTTGTTTGAAAAAGCAGGCAACGGCAGTCGATTCGCCTTCGTGCGGGTGCATCCGAGTTCCCGCGGGGCGCCGATTTCGTATGAGAGATGAGCGTCCAGGTGTACGGCTGCAATCATGTTGCGATCGATGTTGGCGATGTCGACGCAGCGGTCGCATTTTACGTTGATGTCTTTGGACTGGAGAAGCTGGACGAAGGTGAAGGCGATGCGTTCTTCAAACTGGGCGAACATCAGTTCCTGGCCATGTTCGAAAACAAAGGAGCGCGTTCTGAACAGGGAAGCGGGCACTTTGGCATCATGGTTCGCGATGAGGCGCAACTCGCTGAAGTGCGAGACAAACTCGTCAATAAATACCGCCTTAAACTAATCCCTGGTTTTCGGTGCGACTTTCGCGACCCATGGGGGAATCGAATTCAAGTCGTCGACTTGCACGACGAGTCACTCATTTGGCTGCTGCCTTACCGTGAAGTGCAGAAAGCGGGCGTGAAATTCGGCGACCAACGCTGAGCACCGAATGCCCAGCTGTCGGTTCGCAGAACACCGGAGAGAAGAACATGTCCCGGAAGGATCAGTGTGCAGCCGGTCGACTCGGTAAAAAGCTATCTTCGCTTTTCCCAGAGAGAGCGCCAACCCAAGGTGCACAAGATACTTTTTCCAACGCCGACAACGCCTTTCATTTGAAAAGCCAAGTAAATGCGAAGGGCGAAGACCTTAAGGTGGCTCTTCGGAAGATAGTAAAATATGCTCCTAAGGACCGCGGCAAATCCTTGAGTGCGGTAGGTCAAGCGCAAGACATTCCATGAACTCTTGAGGAACTTTGCGTTGGTGCCACCAAACCACAAAACAGGTTGACTGTTCCAAGGGTCGAACGGTGTAAATCTTGAGGAGAGGTCCCAGTGGGGACGGATGAAGATGCTTCCGTTCATATTTAACATACAAGCTGCGAAGCTAAAGGTGCTGTTACTAATACATACCACCTCGCAACGGCTCAGAATAAAGAAGTCGATGTAAAATGCCAGGTCACCCAGACCTTCAGGAAGGTTCAGCTGCAAGTCTCGCCGGGTCACCGGCGAGAAGCTTTGAAATTCCGGAAGGACCGTATCGAGGTCGTCACTGCACACGTAGAGGAAGAGGCTGATCTAATTCTTGCCAGACGCTCTCGAGCCACTCGCGATACCATTTGGCTGGGAAAACAAGCGCAAATCCCGTCCGTGGCTCGGTAATGAAATCACCTCGCCGAACATGAATTCCGACAATCGTCTTAGCTTTGGAATGGATGCTCTCGAGGGCCCGGTCCAACGGAGCACGGATCTCCGGAACCGGCTCGAAGAGAGAGCAAAAGAACTCCCGGTGTGGTTTGAGGAGGTGCGTGGGCAGCTGGAAGAAGCCCCAGAGATCTACATTTTGCGGAGCATTCCTCAGGGCCTCGGAACCGATTCGAGAGCTATCCAACTCGGCGAGTCTCTCCAGATAAGGCACGAACTCGGGAATCAGGTCGAAGAGGCTTTCGACAAACTCTCCGCGTTCAATCGCTGGGCGCAAACGGCTCGAGATGGGGGCATCCGCGTGTCCAAAGAGTTTCTGACCGATCCAGGGAGGACATTCCACCATGGCGCCGCTCTCATTTGCACAAATCCTCAGAAAGGCATACTGAAAAATCTGGTTTCCGAATCGACCCAACTGTCCCAGACTCGACATTGTCAGGACTGGGAGATTGTTAGTTGGGGCGGTTTTTGCGCTGGCTCTGGTCTCGGACGCATCGCGGCGGAACGTCGCGAATACGTTCAGTGGCCTTTCGATTTCGCTCCGGGGCGAATATTTAGACCTTGCCATCCTTACTCAGGCCCGTGGCAAGAATTCATGGCAGAGCGATTCTAGCTTCTCAAGACGCAAAAAGGTCGGCTTGCACCGGACCCTTGGAAGCAAACTCCATAAACCGTCCGGCCAGTTCATCCAACTTGCTCACATAATAGTCGACATTTTCGTCACGGGCTTCGGAATTCCACTCCGAAATCAGTCTTGCATTCTCGTAAGCCGTAACCTTCCTGGTTGCTCCGGTTATATAATAGCTGATTTGGTCTCCTGCCTGATAGTTTCGCCCGCTTTTGATGGCGAGTTCGAAGGCGGCCGAGCGATTCCGTGAGGAGGCGGTAATCTTTTTCGTGTAAGAGGCGACCGAATCTTGCAAGGCTTCTGTTTTCGCGAGCGCAGCGATGGGCATTTCGCGTCGGCGGATTCTGAGCGACACCTCTTCGCGCAGGAGCGCGGCCTTCTCCGGCTCGCCGTTGAGCAGCAGCCGGAGAAACTCTTCGAGATAGTCTCGAAGGTAGGGTTCCATACCGCGTGACTTGAGCGCGCCGCCCTTAATGATAAGGGCACCCGACTCGTCGAGAAGGGCATAGTTCTTCGCCTTGTAGCTAAACATTGCACGATAGCGCTTGTCCAATTCGACTTCAATGCCGGGCGGCAGTTGGGCGGTTAGTCCTCGCCGCAGATCATCGATGGCGACTCCATCTGGCGGGCGAAAGTAGATGCCATCGGTGTCGATCTCGATAACCTTCGCACCGCGCTCATCCAGCCATTTGACCATGCACCTAAGGATTTCGCGCCCCTTTGCGGTTACGTTCTCCGCAGCATCGAAATCCGCAAAGTGGCCTTGGGCAAACCCAAGATATCCATAGATCGAATTGATGAGGATCTTGAATGTTCCCTGAAGGGCGTCCAGCGTGCCCCGCTCGAGTGGATCCGCCGCCGCGCGAAGAGCGTTCTTCGCTTCGACTCGGAACGCGCGAAGATCTCGCAGCATTCCTTCGAGTACACCCAAGGCGTCATTCTTCGGCAGATATCCAAAGGCCAGCATCAACGAAGGATAGAGGGAGGTCACATCGCAATGCCAAACCCCTTCGATTACCCCGGTGTGAAAGATGTCGGTATAGCCACCCTCAAAAGGTCGCACCTCCGGAAAGTCTGGAATCGAATGGCGGCGGCGTAAGTATTCGCGGAGGAACAAGGCATCGATCTTCGTGGCGTTGCCGCGGATGATGACATCCTGATAATTATAAGGAAAAATTTGCGCTTGAACAAAGTAGCTGCGGCTTAGGATTGCCGCCAGCGAGCGCGCTTCCCGGACATTCTGGAGCGCGTAAGTGCGGAAGGCTTCCGGATCCTCGAGGCTCGCGCGGTGGATCGTGTCGGGGACGAGAGACACGCGATCTTTCTCGGAAACGCGAAAATGGCGAGCGATATTTTCCAGACCGAAGCTTTCCAGCTCTCGCGAAGAGACGTCGTAAAACTGCGCTAGAAGCCAGGTATCCGCGATATGGCGTCCGCGCACCATGAACTTAGGATACTGGATTAGCTTCTCGGCAATTTGCAGCCGTGAGGGTCGTGAGCTAAGTGGGGAGCCGTCGCGTCCCCACGCCAGTCGAACTTTCAATTTCTTCGCGCGCGCGAGGAGAAGCGGCAGGTCACACTTGAAGAGATTGTGCCCTTCAATTACGTCCGGGTCTCGCTCCTGGATTATGGCGGTGAAAGTTTCGAGGGCGGTGCGCTCAGATTCCGAAGATTCCCTCTCCACGAGGAGAATTTGCTCCCAGCCGCCGCTATCGCTAAGGATAATGGCGGTGAGCGTATCGCGGTCGGGGCCGGAAAAGGCAAGGTCGCCGGAAACTACTGTCTGGACGCCGATCTGCAGCCGCCGGAGATCCTCAAAGCGCATACTCTTGAAAAGTGTGCGCCCTGAGAAGGTAAGGTATTGCTGGACGGGATCGTTGAAGGCAAAGAGGGGTGTTCCTTCCTTGGCAAGGCGCGACCGTGCTTCCTGATAACTTCGCCACTCGGGAAACGTCATCAGCTGATCAAGGGTCAACGCGCCCTCCAACGGGATGCCCGCGGACGACGTCCAAAGAAACGGTGAAAACTCTTCGCGACGAATGGAAGTCGAGCCGTCCGGTTCGCGCACGAAGATGTCGATCTGATTTGGGACGGAGAACTCGACCGCCACGATTCGCTCCGTGCCATCGAATCCGAAGAGTTGTTTGTTTTCCGAAAAGATCACCGGGCAAACCTAAGTGCGCTGGCAGAATTTGCCAGCCTGCAGGATTGCTCGCTGGAGAAGATCGTTGCGGTTCGGAATCAACATGCTCTGACTGTATTTCCTGGAAGTTTTCCGCTAATTCGAACGGCAGCATGGACGTTTCCTTTTCTCTCTGGCATTTGGGGTTGAGCCTGTTGATCGGGGCGGTCGCCTTCGGGTTCTCGGTCAAAGCTGCGAGCCGCTATTCCCATGTGGGTTTGACTCTTCTGTGCGCAAGTCTCGGCATCGAAACGCTCGCCAGCTTGCTGTCGCTCTTCATGATCGTGCTCGATCCTGGCAAATTCTCCTTTCTCCTCTGGGCCTCCAGCATTCTACGCTACGTTGGCCTGGGCTTGTTGACGGCCGGCTGGATCTTACTGGCAAGTGCCCGCGGTTCGATCGGTGAACGCGCGCGCACAGCGGTGCAGGCGGCGCCCGTGATCTCGGGCGCGAACTTCGTTAGATGGGCGATCCTCGGGGTTCTGGTGGTCGCGGTCCTGGCGGCGGCTTGGGCGCTCCTGATGATCTTCGCCGCCGGAATGAAGACGGTCCCCTCCTTCACGAGCGGAGAAGCGGTAACTGCCGCGGTTCCTTCGCTCATTCTTCTTCCTTGTTCAATCGTGCTGGCGATTCTGAGCGTCCGATGGCTGGCAGGAAGGGTGTTCGTGGCTCTGGCAATCCTCTCCGCGATCATGAATCTCGCCTGCGTGTTGATCGCGATAATCAGCTATGGATCGCGTTAGGACCATTCAGACCAATTCTCGGGTAATGCTTTCGGCCAAGCGGTTCTCCGGCACTTTTTGATTGCGAAGTGCAACTAAACCCGTTGGATGGTGCTGGCATGCGACGCCGCTATAGAGGAGCTGGCCGGCAGCGAAGATCGAATTGTCCCATTGCCTGTACGCTTGATCTGGTAGGAGACCGATGGAGCCTGCTCATTGTGCGGGACCTTCTCCTCGGCAAGAGGCGTTTTGACGAGTTCCTGGCGTCGGAGGAGCGGATTGCCACGAACATTTTGTCGTCGCGCCTCAAACGCCTCGAGGATCTCGGTTTTGTTGTCAGGAAGGGCGACGATCGGGATGGGCGCAGGGTTCAATACTCCTTGACGAGAAGCGGGAAGTTGTTGGGCAAACTAGTGCGGGGAATTGCGGATTGGGGCTTGAAGAATTTGCCGCAGACAAGACTCGCGCCGGGCGGCGAGCAGTAAGCGCCATCCAGCGATGTCGACCGGGGGAGAACCGCGGACCGAGTAGAAAGTTCTCTAATCGCGGCTTGTCAATGGTTCCCGCAGATTGCTATCCAAGAAGTCGGTCGTTCTGCGAAGGAGTGAGCAAGATCTCGGCTTTCTGACGACTTGGGAGTTAAACATGAGAGAGCAGACTCGCCCAGACGTTGTCCTCGTCGGCGCTGGAATCATGAGCGCCACCTTGGGAATGTTGCTCAAACAGCTGAATCCCAGGGTGACGATGGAAATTCTAGAGAGTCTTGATTCGGTGGCCGGCGAGAGTTCGAATGCTTGGAATAATGCGGGCACCGGTCACGCGGCGCTTTGCGAGCTCAACTACACGCCGCAACGTGAAGATGGCTCCCTGGATGTCTCGAAGGCTCTGAGCATCAACGAATCCTTCGAAGTCTCCAAACAATTTTGGTCTTACTTGGTGCAAGGGGGCGTTTTGCAGGCGCCGGAGGCATTCATCCGCGCGGTGCCCCATGTCAGTTTCGTACGCGGCGAAGAAAACGTAGATTTTCTCACCAAACGTTATCAGGAGCTGCGCCAACATCATCTCTTCTCCCGGATGGAGTATTCGGAGGACCATCAGGTGCTGGCAGAATGGATGCCGCTCGTGATGGAGGGACGTGATCAGAGCGAAGCCGTGGCGGCAACACGAGCCTTGCTCGGGACCGATGTCAACTTTGGTTCGTTGACGCGGTCCATGATCGAGTGGCTCAATGCTCAGGAGGGCGTAACCGTCCACCTCAACCAGAGAGTCCACGGGCTGCATCGCGGCTCAGATGGACGTTGGCATGTCCATGTTCAGAACAAGGCAGATGGCACCAAGCGGACCGCCAATGCGAGTTTTGTATTTCTTGGCGCCGGCGGTGGGGCGTTACCGCTCTTGCAGAAGTCGGATATTCCAGAAGGAAAGGGTTTTGGTGGGTTTCCGGTGAGCGGCCAATGGCTGCGCTGCGACAAGGCGGCGATCGTGGACCGCCACAACGCGAAAGTTTACGGAAAAGCCGCGGTGGGCTCACCACCGATGTCGGTTCCTCACCTCGATACACGAGTGGTCGATGGCAAGAGATCGCTGCTCTTTGGTCCGTACGCAGGCTTCTCCACCAAGTTCCTCAAACATGGCTCCCTGCTCGACCTCGCGGAATCGGTAAAGCTGGACAATCTCTTGCCGCTGCTGGCAGCAGGGAGGGACAACGTCGATCTGACTCGATACCTGATTGGTCAGGTGCTCCAATCTCCGAAGGATCGTCTCGCGGTTTTGAAAGAGTTCGTTCCTACCGCAAAGAAGCAGGACTGGTGCCTGGAAGTTGCCGGTCAACGCGTCCAGATCATCAAGAAAGATCCTGAGCACGGCGGAGTTCTCCAATTCGGCACTGAAGTGGTGAGCTCTTCCGACGGATCGATTGCTGCGCTGCTCGGCGCGTCGCCGGGAGCATCAACATCTGTCTCGATCATGCTTCAACTGCTCCAGCTCTGTTTTAAGGAGCAAATGGCAGCGGCTGATTGGCCGGGAAGAATTAAACAGATGATCCCCTCTTTCGGCGAGTCTTTGGCGAAGGACGCCAGACTTGCTGAAGCGGTGACTTCGCGTTCGAACCAGATTCTCCGCCTGAGCGAGCAATAGGTCTGATTGTAACGGCATCGAGATGCTGCGGCGCTTTCGCCGACGTGTTGTGTAATTGAAGTTTAGCGCCCGATCGAATAATGTGGCTGTCGGGTTAGGAGAACCCGCAAAAGTGAGACACCGATGCGAAACTGTTAGGAAGGTCCCCGTGCGCTATTTGCCTGTCTTTGATCGACCTTCGAGCGCCAAACCCTGCCACCCTCGACAGCGGCTTGCTTGATTGCCTGAGGCGCCAGATCTCCGAAGCTGAAAAATATTCCCTGGGCTTCGTATCAATGAAGATGGGTCATTGCGCTTTCACGCTGGTTCTCGCCCTTTTCCTGGCGCTTGGTTCCCCGGCGGCCGGGCTCTCGTTGCGCGAGCAGCTCGCGCTCGCGGAAAAGGACGAGGACACCTATGCGCAAATTGAACTGATCCGTCGCATCCTCGAACAGGAGCCTCGTGACACTGCCCTGCGCGGGCGCTTGGCCGACCTCTGGCTGTCGATCGACGACTTGGAAATGGCCGAGAGCATCGTGCGCGACTGGCAGAAGGCTCCGGCGGCGCTTCGCGCGCAGGTTCTAGCGGCTGTTCTTTTCGTTCGCGAAGGCAAGAAGCCCGAAGCCGTCGCACTGCTGGAGCGCTACCTCGCCGAGCATCCCGAGGACTTGGAGATGACCCGTCGATTGGCCGGCTACCTGGACAAGATGGGCGAGCAAAAGAAGGCTGTGGATCTACTTAGCAAGGCTCCAGGCGTGGAAACGGATGCCAGCTTGCTGGTCGCGCGCGCCGTGGCACGGCGCAGCTTGCAGGATTTCGCGGGAGCGCTGAGGGATTTCGAAGCCGCCGATCGGACCGACCCGGAGAATGAGAGCGTCGTAAACAACCGACCGTCCTTTGATCGTTTGCGGACGGCCGTCGCCGGAATTCGGGCTGCGAGCAACGTCCTTGCGGAACAGCCACGGGATTCGGCCGCGCTCATTTCGCGAGCCTACTGGTACCTTTCGACAGGCGCCGCGAACGGCGCCGCCTTCAACGATGCCGAGGCTGCGCGGAACGTCGATCCTCATTCTGTGGCGGCGCTGATTCTTTTCGCCGAGGCATCGAGTCGCACAGGTCGGCTTTCGGCCAAGGACGCGCGCGAAAAGCTCGAGGTTGACGTATCGAAGCTGATCCCGACCCTGACTGTCCTGGACGGTCTCTGGCGACTGGACCGGCAAATTTCCAAAGATCCGAAGGATGTCTCCGCCTTGCTGAGGCGCAGCGTCGAGCTCCGCGAGAACGCGCAGCAGGGGCTGCTCGCCTTGCGTGACGCCCAGTCCGCGCTTTCCCTCGATCCCACCAGGACAACTGCGCGCGCGGCAAAGATGTCCGCACTGGCCAAGCTCGGCAAAATCGAAGAGGCGATTGCCGAGTTGAGGACGGTGGAGTCGACGAAATCCACTCCCGAAGTGCTCGCGGAATCTCTGAGCGGCCTGGCAGAGGCGGCCCTGGGGACGTCGCAGCTGGAGTTGGCGCTCGCGTTCTCCGACAGGGCGATCGCGGCGAAGCCGCAAGCGCGCTTCTATAGGCAAAGGGCTGCCATCCTTCAACGCCTCGAGCGTTACGCCGACTCCCAAGAAGATCTCGCGCGCGCCCAGCAGCTCGAGACGGGAGCTGTCCGATGAGAGGTTTTCTAGTTGCAGGCTTCGCGATAGTTTGTCCGTTACTCGCCCTGGAACCCCCGAGCCAGAGCAGACCGTCGCTGTGGCCTCGTCCCTCGCCTCAGCCCACGATCCGGCAAGACGTCGATAAGCGTCCGTTCACGAATGATCCGACTGGGGGCGGACTGAGCGTCGATGGGGCAGAGGAGCCGTTGCGTCCGGGCACCCTGCTGACAGTTGCATTCCCTACCGCGATGGTGCCACCGGACAGGATTGATGTCGAAGGCTCGGAGTCGCCCATCGAGGTTTCGCCTTCGCTCGACGCCCATTTCATTTGGCGCACCCAATCGCAAGGCGAGCTGATGGTGAAAGCGCCATTGATCCCAGGCGAGTCATATCGATTCCGTTTGCGCGAGGGCACCCGCGATCTAAGCGGCAATTCTTTGCAAGTGGGTGCTTGGGGTTTTGAGATGACCACCCCTCCTTTGCGAGTGGTTGAGGAAGGCTACGGTGAACGCGATAGCCTGAACGCGAGTCCACAAGTTCCCCTCGAGTTCAACTATCCCGTGCGACTTGCTGACGCGGCGAATTGCGTTTGGTTTCAGGATCGAGTCACTCGAGAGAAGTTTCCCG
This sequence comes from Terrimicrobium sp., assembly GCA_036519995.1. Taxonomy (GTDB): domain Bacteria; phylum Verrucomicrobiota; class Verrucomicrobiia; order Chthoniobacterales; family Terrimicrobiaceae; genus DASTFP01. Next base: position 11,299 of record DATDKN010000058.1, read on the forward strand.
CGGAAATCCTGCTGAATGTTGCCGAGGGCAAGACGGATGACGCTCAAGTCGTCGAGGCGAAGGAAACTGCGAACGAGATAACTGCCTTTCGTGTCCGGCCGCTTCAATCGCTGCCCGTCGCTCGTCGCTACGACCTGGTGGTGGATGGTATTTGCGACGCCTATGCCGGGCGCTCGTTAAGGTATCCGCAG
>DATDKN010000059.1:0-3036 GCA_036519995.1 Terrimicrobium sp.
CCAGCCGCCGACGAAACCTATGTAGTTGCCGAAGATTGTCAGCGTCGGCAGCATCACCAGCATCGCCAGAAATCGAGGGACAACCAGGAATCGGATCGGGTTGATCGCCATTACTTGGAGGGCCTCGATCTCCTCGGAGACCTTCATGGTTCCGAGTTCAGCAGTGATGGCGGACCCGCTGCGGCCGATCACCACAACCCCGACGAGGAGCGGCCCGAGCTCCCGCAGTAAGGTGAGTGAAATCAGGTCGGGCACGTAGGAGGTTGCGCCAAACTTCGCGAGTTGATACGCGCCTTGCATAGCCAGCGTCAGACCGATGCTGAAGGCCGTCAGTGACGCCATGGGCAGAGCCTGCACCCCAATGCGAACCATCTGCTGGAAAACCTGGGCAAACTTGAAACGCGGTTTGCCCAGGACTGGCGCAAGAAAAATCCAATAAAGAATTTGCGCGTTCAGCGCGAAATAGTTTCGCAGCCCGCTCACGGCGGCCTATTTGGAAGCGAGCGCGGCCACCGCTGCATCGGCCGAATCGGCGATCGTAAAGAGCTCGTTGAGGCGGACGAGGTCAAAAATCGTCCGCACCTTTTGCTTCATTCCGAAAAGCGCGATCTTGCCGTCGTAGGCGGCAGCATCGCGGAGGTATTCGATGAAGGTCGCCAGACCCGAGGAATCAATGTACTCTACGGCGCTGAAATCTACCAGCAAAACCGGGGTCTTTTCGCTCACGCAGCCCTGCAATTCAGAGCGAAGCTCGGGAGAAGCATGCAGATCTACCTCCCCCGACACCTTGAGGGTAGTGACGCCGTTTTCACTGGACTTTTCAATCTCCATGGAAGCGAAATAGCTGCGGTCGCGCCTTGTGGACAGCCCTTTCGAGGGGCTCATCTTGTGCCAATGGCTGAAGTCGCTTAAGTAAATGCTATGGAGGCTGGCGAGACAAGACCTTGGGAAGTAATCCGGCAGGACTTTCCGACCCTGACTCAGCAGGTCCATGGGCATCCCTTGATTTACTTCGACAATGCGGCGACCTCCCAAAAGCCGAAGGTGGTCATCAACACGTTGTCACGCTTCTATGAGCACGATAACAGCAATGTCCATCGAGGATTGCATGAACTGAGCAATCGGGCGACGGCCGCCTTCGAAGGGGCGCGCCAACGGCTGGCCAGCTACCTCGGAGCGCCACCGGAAACGATCATCTTTACACGAGGGACCACCGAAAGCATCAACCTGGTGGCTCGCGCCTGGGGTGATGCCAACATTGGCAAGGGCGATGTCATCCTCCTCACCGAGATGGAACACCATAGCAACCTGGTGCCATGGCAGCTTCTCGCGCGCCGCCAGGGAGCGATTTTGCGCTTCGTCCCCATCACGCCCGAAGGCCGACTTGATCTCGAGAAGCTCGATACGCTGCTGGAAGGGCCGGTGAAAATTTTCGCCTTCGCTCACATCTCAAACACTCTCGGGACGATTAATCCCGTCGCAGACCTTTGTTCCCGGGCCAGGACTATGGGAGTGGTCTCGCTCGTCGACGCCGCGCAAAGCGCGGGCCATAAGCCCCTCGACGTGCGCGAGATCGACTGTGATTTCTTGGCGCTTTCGGGCCACAAAATGTGCGGCCCCACCGGCGCAGGAGTTCTTTATGGGCGCAAGGAACTCCTCGAGTCAATGGAACCCTTCCACGGCGGCGGCGAAATGATCTCTAGTGTCGCGTTGACGCAAAGCGAATTCAAACCTCCGCCCCATCGCTTCGAAGCAGGCACGCCCGCGATTGCCCAAGCCATCGGTCTCGGCTGCGCCGCGGACTATCTGGATCAGGTCGGGCGTCAGCGGATCTTCGAGCACGACCAAGAGCTTGCCTTGCACGCTTGTACGCTGATCGAAGAGATTCCGGGCGCGAGGATTTTCGGTCCGCGCGATACACGTGCCGGAGTGGTGAGCTTCGTGCTCGGGTCCGTTCATGCGCACGATGTCGTCAGCATGGCAGATCAATATGGCCTCGCTTTGCGCGGCGGTCATCACTGCACTCAGCCGCTTCTGCGGAAGCTGGGCGTGCCCGCGACAGCGCGGGCAAGCTTCTACTTTTACAATACTTCGGAGGAAGTCATTCGCATGGCGGAAATTCTCCGAAAGATCCATGCGTTCTTCGCGTGAATATCGAAGAGCTTTATCAGGAAATAATCCTGGATCACAGCAAGCGGCCTCGCAATTTTGGCGCGCTTCCTGACGCGACGGTATCGGTGAGGGGAGATAATCCATCCTGCGGAGACGAGGTGGAGCTTGCGGCAAAACTTACGCCGGAGGCGATCGAGGCGCTCAGGTTCACCGGTCATGGCTGCGCCATTTGCATGGCCTCAGCCTCATTGATGACGATCAAGGTGCGCGGCAAGTCTCGTCTCGAAGGCCAAGCTACCATCCAAGCCTTCCGGCAAATGCTGACGGCGCCCGACCCGGGGGACCCACCCGCCGGCTTCGGCGATCTGCTCGTCTTTAGCGCAGTGCGGCGGTTTCCTCAAAGGGTCAAGTGTGCCATGCTCGCCTGGAGGGCTCTCGAGCAGGCTCTTTCCTCCTCGCCAGACCGCGATGTGACCACTGAGGATACCGACGCGCTCTGAGACGGGTAAATTTGTCGCGACGGTGTCCCCCCACCGTCGAGCCTCTTGCCACACCGCCGTGGACCGCGCCGCTACAGGCGGGTAGCTCGACACTCTAGCGGAACTCTCCGAAGTAGTGCGGTGAGAAGCTTGCTTTGCAAAGTTACAGAACGTTCTACTGCTGAATCTCGCATCGTTGGCGCTTTAGCCCAACCATTCACGCAGGCTCGCCTCTGCGTGCGACGAGAAGAGCGCTTCAATCGGCGTCTTGGTACTTCTGGGGAGCGCGCGGGTCCCCGAGTTCCATTTCCGGCGTCCCGCCGAAAAACTTGTTTGACGAGACGCCGAACACCACACGCGGGGCGCGTATGCTCCCCAGAGCTTCCGCAAGTCAACGGTTGGTGACTAATCGCCTGCCGTTAGCGCTTACAAAACCGGTGCTTTA
>DATDKN010000060.1:0-6340 GCA_036519995.1 Terrimicrobium sp.
AGTCTCGCCCCAGCCTCCATCATCGTTCTGACAACTCTCCAGCCAGTCGCGGCCGCGGCGGATCCATTCCTGCTTCATGTTTTCGCCGATGGCGGCGAGCCCCCGCAGGATCTGCCAGGTTCCATAGATGTAATTGACACCCCAGCGTCCGTACCAGGAGCCATCGACCTCCTGAGTGCGGCGAATCATCTCGACTGCTCGGCGAACGGGAAGACTTTGTCGATCGAAGCCGCAGGCTCCGAGCAACTCAAGGACGCGGCCGGTCAGGTCTGAACAAGTCGGATCGAGGATGGCGTTGTGGTCAGCGAAGGGCACATGCTCGAGCCAGCGCGCGGTGACATCCTTGTCAAAGGCCGCCCAGCCTCCATCCTCGCATTGGAAGGCCAGTAGCCATTTCAGAGCGCGCTGGGTCTGCGCGCGACGTCGAACAGAGTCAGTCGGAGTGACATGGCGCAGCGCCATGAGCACCATCATGGTGTCATCAGTGTCAGGATAGTACTTGTTTTCGTGCTCGAAGGCCCAGCCACTCGGTTCCACGTCAGGAACATGCATAGCCCAGTCGCCCTCGAAACGGACCTCCTTCTCTTCCAGGTACGCGGCCGACTTCTTCAGAGCCGCGTGATCCTTGGCGAGACCGGATTCGGCGAGCGCAATAGTGGTAATGGCGGTATCCCAGACGGGCGAGAGACATGGTTGGATACGAAAGTCCTCCGGATCGTCCACGAAGAAATGGGCAAAGTCCTTATCCGCTTTCTTCACCAAAGGGTGCTCGTCCGGATAGCCGAGGACCCGCAGCGCCATCATCGCGTTCAGCATCGCCGGGAAGATCGCACTGAGTCCCTCGCTCCCCTCCCCCATGCGTTCAACCATCCACGTCTCGGCGGCTTTGAGAGCGCGCTGCCGCAACGGATGAATCGGCAGACGGTCGTATAACTTCAGAAATTTGTCGCAACGCAAGAAGAAGTTCCGCCAAGCCCAAAATCGCGGATGTCTCTTGAGTGAGAGATCTGTATTTTCGAGCCCCGCCGGATACAGCTCATGCAGCCGCATGGCGGAAGGAAGCTGCCGCGTCGGTCTATAATGATTCAGAATCGTGAGCGGGGCAATGATTGTCCGGCTCCACGACGACATTTCATAAAGATTGAAGAAGAACCACTTGGGAAAGAGAAAGATTTCTGGCGGAATCGTGGGGAGGTATCGCCACGGGAATTGTCCGAGCAAGGCCAGGTAAAGCTTTCCATAAGTATTGATCTGCGGGATGCCTCCGAGCCGAAGAACATTAGCGCGAGCTTCGCGCATCCACGCGGCGTTAGGAGAGTCTCCGGCTAACTTCAACGCGAAATATGCTTTAACCGAGGCGTTGATCTCGCTGGGTCCGCCGATGAAAATGTTCCACCCGCCATCGGCGAGCTGCCGGCGCCGGATGTGGGCTGCGCATTTGGCCTGCAGGGCTTCGCCGACCTTTCCGAGCCAATGCATGTAGATGATGTAATCGCAGCAGAGAGTGGCATCAGCGATCAGCTCGCCTTCCCAGTGACCATCCGATTGCTGCAGACCGAGGAGGTTCGCTTGCGAGCGCCGAATTCCTTCCTCAAGGGAAATCGGCCGCTCCAGGACGGAGAGCTCCGGGACTTCAAACGGCAGGACCTTGTTGGCAACAGCGCTCTTCATGCGCTATCTCAAAGAAAGTCCCGACTCCGAATAAGCGCGGTCGGGCAATCTTGACAACCACGCTGTCATTTAGGCGGCAGCAGGTTGTTGTTTCTGTGGCCGTCCGGTCTTGTGACCGTTTCCGGCGGTTACGCCGTTGAACGGGTTGACGCTAGCGCCTGCGGTGCGCAGGGCCGGTTTGAGTCCGAAATTAAAGGCGATGTTCTGCCAGGTGTCGCCCCGTTGAGCACAGCGGCCCAGAGTGGCGCTGGGCTCATAGCCGCAATGGACCATGCAATTTTCGCAACGCTTGTCACGCGCGACGCCGTCGACCACCCCGTACTTCTGCCACTCAGTTTTCTCGAGGAGCTCGCTATAACTCGAATAGTGACCGTCTGTCATCAGGTAACAGGGCGCTTTCCATCCCCGGATGTTGCGCGTTGGAATCGCCCATGCCGAGCAGGTCAACTCACGCTTTCCCGCGAGAAAGTCCAAGTAGATCGGAGTTCCAAAGAAAGTATAGCGTCTACCCCACTCGCGGATGTCCTTGAACTTCTCCTTGGTCATCGCGCGCGTGAGAAAAAAGTTTTCTGGCTGAAGGTTGAGTCGCTTGCGCATGTCCTCCTTGGCCGCGTCGTAATCGTACCCCGGTGAAATGGTATGCCCATCGACTCCGAGCCACGACAGGTAGTCGAACATTTGCTCGAGTTCGCCCATATCGGTCTCTTTGTAGACGGTGGTATTGGTGGCGACTTGGTAGCCAAGGATTTTGGCCATGCGGATGGCGGCGACGCACTCCTTGAAGACTCCCTCTCGCTCGACAATGAGGTCGTGCGTGCGCTCCAGGCCATCGAGATGAACGTTCCAGTACATCCACGGTGACGGAGCGATCACTGGTGAGCTCGGCTTGGTTTTCCCCTTACGAATTTCCTCGATTTGCGCGGGCGTGATCAGTTCCTCAGAAAGAAGCACGTCAAGGGTGCTGTTCAGTCCGTTTTCATCGCCGCTTGAGCCATGGCTTCGCACGAGTTTGTCCGCCAAGTACTCCCTCATCTTCTTGCGCATGAACATCCCATTGGTGCAGACGTAAACGATTCGACTCTGATCAAGCAAACCGTTCACCAGCGCCTCGACTTGCGGATAGATGAGCGGCTCGCCGCCGCAAATTGACACCATTGGCGCGCCGCACTCTTCTGCGGCCCCAAGACAATCCTCAAGACTCATCACGTCCTTGAGCGAAGTGGAGTATTCGCGAATCCGACCACAGCCGGTGCAGGTAAGGTTACAGGTGTGCAGCGGTTCAAGCTGCAAGACGGTCGCGAACTTCTCCACGCCCCGCAGCTTCTTACTGATGATATATTTTGCTATCTTCGCCGTGAGGGGCAGCGGGAACCTCATGGGCCGGGATTAAGAAGCATGCGATACCCTCTGTCAATGTTTCTGGGAAAGATTGACCGACCGGATCAGGAGAAACGCGGATTCGGCAGCCCAATCTTTTCAAGGAGACGAGCCACGTTCACGTGCGCGCTGACCAGATCCTGAATGCGCGCGATCTTCTCAAGGTCGCCAGGAAGCGTTTTCACATTCATCGACAAAATTCGGGTTGCGATAGAGTAGCTATCTAGCGGGGAGCTGACGACCGACAGCGGCGACTCGTCGATCTCCTCCATCAGCGCCTGCGAAGGTTGGATGTCATCCGACAAGACAATGCCGCAAAACGGGCAAGAGTGCTCGGTCGAACGCCTCAGCGCCGAGCGGACAACATTCTCGCGATCGCCTGGCACGACCAGGAGCGTGTTTTCGCCGACGCGACAGAAAATATTGGCAGAAGTCATCGCCCCAATGCGGACGTGAGCGACTCGGGTGCGATCATCCTTGGTTCGATGTAGAAAAGATCCGCTGATGTCTTCACAAATGCGCTCGAGCGTCGATTGCTCGAGCATGTTTTCTCGAGGGATCACCCCCAGCAATTCGAGTCCGAGTCGTTCGAACCCTTTTCGGGCAATCTCAGCGATCGATTCGAGTTTTTCCGGAAGCACCTTATTCATAACGACCCCAATCACCTCAACATTCTCCTTGTCAAAGAGGGCCTTGTTGACTGCCGCCTCATCGATCGGACGTCCAATGCCCGCCGGAGTGACCAGGATCACCTTGCTGTGCACGATTCGGGCAACGCGGGCATTCGAAAGGTCGAAGACACTCCCGACTCCCGCATGGCCGGTGCCTTCGATAATCGTAAAGTCCTTTTCCCATGTTACCCGGTCAAAGGATTGCTGAATACGTTGGACGAGCGAGTCGTTGTTCGCCTGATTGATATAGCGGCGGGTAAATTTTGGCTCGACGGCAATTGGGCTCATGTCCTCGATCGGAACCTGGGTTCCGAAAGTTTGCCGGATCAGGACACTGTCCTCATCGACATTTTTGCCTTCGAACTCGACGAAGCGCTGGCCGACCGGTTTGATGAATCCAATTCGGCCGAACCTCTCCCGGAGCGCAGCATAGAGACCGAGCGAAGTGGTCGTCTTACCGGTATTTTGCTCGGTGGCCGCGATGAAGATGCGCGGGGTGGTTGTATTCAAAGAAGGAATTGCGGCGGTGAGTTTCGCTACTGGTCAGCGCCCAGCATCCTAGACCACGTCGGGTTCGACCACTTCGGCTGGATAGAGCTTCCGATACTCAACAGCCTGGAGGCCAACCAAGGCAGCAACTGCTACGATGTCGTCTACTTCTGCACCGCGTGACATATCGGCCGCGGGCCGCGAAAGACCCAACAGAATCTGCCCGTAGACGCGAGCGCCTCCAATATACTGGACAAGCTTCGCTCCGATATTGCCACTGTTGAGGTCAGGAAATATCAGGACGTTTGCTTTTCCTCCGACGGTGCTCGGACCCATTTTTCGCTGGGCGATCTCGGGAACGAGCGCTGCGTCCGCCTGCATCTCGCCATCAACCGCAATTTCAACGCCCAAACGGTCGGCGAGTTCACGGACAATGGCCACCGCTCGGGCGACCTTCTCGGTCGAGGGCGTCTTTGCGCTGCCCTTCGTGGAAAAGCTCAGCATGGCGATCCGTGGCCGCGTTCCGAAGACCTGTCGCGCCACCAAGCCGGTCTGGACCGCGATAGACGCGAGCTGCTCGACGTTCGGGTCAGGAACTACTCCACAGTCCGCCAAGAAGAGCACTCCGTCATCGCCGAACTTCTTGTCGGGAACTTCCGCGACGAGACAACCCGAAATGAACGGGGAATGCGGCAAGGGTTTGACCAGCTGAATGAGCGGACGCAGGAGCGACCCTGAGTAGCTGTTCACGCCTCCGACCAATGCATCCACCTGCCCGAACTGCAGCATCATGGCGGCAAAATAGTTTGGATTTGTCATGAGTGAGCGCGTGTCTCTGGTCCCGGTCTTCTTATAACGTTCAATCTTCTCGAAGCGTTCGCAGAATACTGGCAGATCGGAGGACGTCTCCGGATTGACGATCGCCACATGGTCCAGACTGACCTTTTCCGCGACGGCGACACGCTCGATGACTTCACGGTTTCCGATTAACACCGGAATTCCTACTTTTTTCTCGTAGAACGCGTGGCAGGCACGCACAACTCGCGGATCATCCCCATCGGGGAAGACAATGCGCTTCGGATGGCGCTTTAGCTTGGCAAAAATCGTATCGATGAAACTCATGGCAGTTGCAACAGGCACCAAGCCTGAAAGAGAATGCCTCCTAAAACAAGATGGAACTGCGTGCCCGTGACCGATGCGTCCGCTTCCCGCGCCGCCCGCTGATCATGGGCATCGTCAATATCAACGACGACTCTTTTTGCGGTGACGGGCGGCTTGATTCCCAGTGGGCTCTGGAGAGGGCACGTGAGTTGGTTACCCAGGGGGCGGACGTCGTCGATGTGGGCGGCGAGAGCGCCCGGACCAATCGAGTCGCCATCACGCCGGAGGAGGAATTGCGACGCATCCTTCCCTTTTTGGAGCGGTTTGATGAAGTCTGGAGGGATGTCCCACCCCGAGATGCTGAGCAGGTATTTCCTCCTTTGCTCTCGGTCAATACGTGGCGGCCAGAGGTAGCCGCGATCGCACTCCGATCCAGCGGACATCTCCTCAACGATCTCAGCGCGCTCCACGACGACCAAAACGCGCACCTCTGCGCGCAAACCGGCGCTGCCTTGCTGATCATCCATGCCGTAGGGTTGCCAAAGGTTTCTCACACCCACATTCTTTACCAGAACATAATCGACGAAATGCTGCGCTTCTTCCGCGACAAGATTCTTCTTGCTGAACGGGCGGGTGTGCCGCGCGACGCGATCGTTCTTGACCCAGGAATAGACTTTGCCAAGCAGGTCGACGATAACCTGCGGATCCTTCGTGAGCTCGACAGGTTCCACCAATTCGGCCGCCCGCTTCTCTTGCCCGTTTCGCGCAAGAGCGTCATCGGGGAGGTTCTTGGGATAGCGGATCCCAATGATCGCGATGCAGCCACGGCAGCTTGCATCGTTGCGGGTATGCTGCGGGGCGCCTGCTTGTTTCGCGTTCATAATGTCGAGATGGCATGGCGGGTGGTCGTCTCGATTCGTCGGCTCGTTGCGGCGTGAGGCAAACCGTCTTGGCGCTTCGCGTGATCCTCGCGGGCGTCTTCCTGTATTCTGGTCTGATCAAAGCGTCGGCGAGTGCGCAGTTTGCAATCG
>DATDKN010000061.1:0-2333 GCA_036519995.1 Terrimicrobium sp.
ATCACAAACGCTTCACCGGCAGTGAACATTTTTCCCAGAAGCGCTGCATAGTTTGTGAGATCGTCCGGATGAGTGATGTCCTGTATCGCGATGTCATGGAGCAGCTCGTCACGCTTGCGTCCCGTCATCTCGCAGTAGCGCTCATTGACATAAGTGAACTTGCCCCTGACATCGGATTGGGCAATGCCGACGGTCGACTGGCTGACAAGAGAGCGAAATCGCGCCTCGCTAACCTGCAACAGATTCTCCGCCCGCTTGCGCTCCGTAACGTCTACCAAAGTGAGCACCACCCCAGCGATCTGGTCCTCGATTGTGCGGTATGGCAAGAGTCGGACTAAAAACCAGTCGCCCTCCGCCGAGCAGACCTCCCGCTCGATCAAGCCGAGTTGCTCGAGCACCCGCTGCGCATCGGCGACAAGGGAATCGTACTGGAGCTGGTGGCGCAGATCAGAGAGCGGTCGCCCTACATCGCTCGGAATAAGTCTGAAGAGCGCTACTGCGGCAGGAGTATAGCGCTTGATGCACAAAGAGCGATCCAGAAATACGGTGGCGATCTTCGTTGAAGCCAATAGGTTTTGCAGGTCGCTATTGGCGCGGCCTAGTTCGTCCACCTTGCTCTTTAGCTCCTGATTAACTGTGACGAGTTCCTCATTGATTGACTGAAGTTCCTCCCGGCTAGTCTCCAGTTCCTCGCTGGCAGCGCGCAACTCCTCGTTCATCGCCTGGAGTTCCTCGTTGGCGGCTTTCATCTCCTCATCGGAGGCTTCATGCTCCTCTATCGTGGTACCAAATTGCGCCTTTAACCGATCGATCTCTTCCTCAAGATCCCTCGTCAGGCTTCCCTCTGCCAAAGGCTTCGCCATTCCTGGCTCCGAGGACTTAGGCTCTCCTTCTTCAAAAATGACCAAGGCAAAGCCTGGAGCGATTTCCTTTGCCGGTTGAATTCGAAGGTTCACTGAATGCATCGCACCGTCTATCTCCACCGGCACGTCTCGTACTTCGACCAAGTCGGAGGTTTGGCTCGCGCTATAGAGGGCCCGGCGCAACTCCATTCTCAACATCGGACGCACAAGACGTAAAAGATTGAGTGTAGGCTCTCCGCCGCCGAACTGCAGATACCTGCCCGCCCGCTCGGAAAGATGGATCACGTTGTGTTCACCATCTACCAGAACAGAGGGGGCCGCCATGCTCTCGATGAGCTTGAGATGCAGCGCGCCCGCAGAGATTTCTTGTCTCGCCGCAGGCGGGCCAGACGGCTGAAACGGTCGTGTTAATGGGCTTACGTGCGTTTTGGTTGAGTCCGGCTCAATGCCCCGATCGGTGATCTCGAATCCTGGTAAAGGCGGCCCGGGATGGGCGGCACTAGAAATCGTCTGCCGGATGTAGAGACGATGTTTCTTGTTCAAAGGAGTGAAAAGTCTAGTTCCTTCGTCGACCGACTCCGACAAGCCAAGAAACAAAAGCCCATTGCGACGAAGTCCGAAATGGAACGTATCCAGTGCCCGCTTCTGGGCATTTCCATTCAAATAAATAAGTAAATTGCGGCACGAAATCAGATCGAGCCGCGAGAAGGGAGAATCCCTTAGCAAATCATGCGGGGCGAAGAGAACCACATCGCGCAGCTCGCGCTTCACGCGATAGCCACCGTGATCTTTGGAGAAAAAACCACGCAGCCGCTCCTCGGACACATCGGCTACTATCGCGTCGGGATAAAGTCCCTCGCGTGCCAAGCGAAGGGAGTTCTCATGCAGATCAGTTGCGAATACTTGGATCGATGGCGGCTCGGCCAGACGGACAGCGTATTCGGAAAGCAGTATTGCAATCGAGTAAGCTTCTTCCCCGGTCGCACAACCTGGCACCCACACCCTAACTTGGCCTGAATCGGTGTTGTCCTCGAAGAGCCGAGGCATCTCGGCTGCGAGCGCTTGGAACGCAGCGTGATCCCGAAAGAAATTGGTAACGCTTACGAGAAAATCCTGAATCAACGCGCTCGATTCGCCGGTCTCGTTACGAAGAAAAGCAACATAATCTGGCAGGCTTTCTATCCCCTTAAGCTGCATTCTACGGCGAATCCGCCGCAAAATAGTTCCCCGCTTGTAGTAAGCAAAATCCCGGCCGGTGCGTGCTCTCAAAAAGGAAAGAAGGTCTTGCAGAGTTGCGCCCTCCCCAGCAGGATTGCGAGGGGAAGTTTCCGACTCTGGTTGGTGCGTAGCTTCTTCCGGAAGACGAAGCCGCCGTCCGTTGGTCAAAAATTCTAGCAATCTTTCCGGCATCTCCCCTACCGGCAATACCCAGTCCACCATGCCTGTCGCGATCGCAGCCCGCGGCATTGC
>DATDKN010000062.1:0-5364 GCA_036519995.1 Terrimicrobium sp.
CTGCAAAGGGAGATGGTGGTGAGCGGGCGCTGGTGGGCCGAGTCCATTTGGGGAGAGATCCTCGAGGCGATGCCCCCGTGGGTCATTCCCCAGCTGGAGATCTGGAAGCAGTTAATCGAAGCCATCGAGGAGCAACTGCGCAAAATTGAAGGCGAGCTGCGAGCGGGGGCTCCGCGCCGGCTGATCTTTGGGGAGGGCGAGCTCACCCACGAGCTCCTGGCCCGCGAGTTGATTGACCCAGAGCGTTTCAGCAACAGCCGCCAGGTGGCCAACTACTTTGGGCTCTGTCCGAGTGAAAGCACGAGCGACCAGCGACGACGCTTGGGGCCGATCACCAAGCACGGTACCCCGCGTCTGCGCCACTTGATGGTGGAATTGGCCTGGCGGGTGAGCCGCTTTCAGCCAGACTACCGTGGAATGCGCCGCTGGGGAGCGCTGCTCGAGGATCGGAGAGCCTCGGGGGCCGCCCGCAAGAAAGCCATTGTGGCCCTGGCGCGTTGCCTGGCCGTCGACCTCTGGCGAATGGCCACCGGACGAGTGCGTCCCGAAGAACTTGGCCTGGTGCAAAAAGTCAAGCTCAACTGAAACGCTCTCCAAGGGAGGACCCTTTTGCTGAGAGAGAAACTTTCTAGCCCATCGAAGAATACCCTTTGGAATGGCGCACCCTCGACACCGCCGCTGAGTGCGACCTAGAACTCGATCTGTAGATTGAGGGTGCTCGTTCCTCTTCCCGACCCGAATAAGTCATGATGCAGGCGCCGATCCTTTGTTGGTGCGCTTGCCGATAGCAGATGGCCCGAGGAGAACTCTCCGCGGAAGATGAAGAGGAAACGCTCCAAAAGAAAAAAGACCCAACCACATCGATGGGGCTCGGCGCCCCCAAACCGCGCACCGCTCGCCGCGGCAGGCGTTCGAGGGGAACAACAAAATCAACTCCCAAAACTCGACCACAAGGACAAAAACAACTTAGCGCGGAACCCTCTTGACAGAATCCCCATAGCAGTGGCGGTGTCCCCACCGCCGGACATCCGCGACGATGAGGCCCGGACGTCACGATGGCTGCTGCCGCTCGATTTGATCGCGCAGGCGTTCTTCTTGTGCGCGCAGCTCCGGTGTGAACTCTTCGCCGAAATCCTCCGCTTCGAAGACCGGGCGAATCTCGATCTCCGCGTCCTCTCCGGGCATCGGGTCCGGACAACGGCGCACCCACTCGACCGCTTCCTCCATCGATTTTACCTGCCAAATCCAGAATCCGGCGACAAGCTCGTTGGTCGCGGCGAACGGACCATTAATGACGCTCTTCTTCCCGCCTGAGAACCGCACGCGCTTACCCTTGCTGCTTGGGTGGAGGCCTTCCCCAGCCAGCATGACGCCCGCCTTTACCAGCTCCTCGTTGAACTTGCCCATCGCGGCCAGCAGTTCCTCGCTCGGCATCACGCCCGCCTCAGAGTTCTTCGTTGCTTTGACTATCACCAACATTCGCATTGTTTGTTCCTTTCCGTTGAGAGAACCCGCGGTGGAGTAGGCCCCGCGTCGTCCTTTAGAATTACGACGAACGGTCATCTGGGGATAGGACATTCCGGTCACCTCTTCTCGGACCCACTTTGAAAATCGGCCGTCTCTCAGCGGTTTGCCGGCGGACTGTGAGCGAGGGCAGACGCGTCTGTGCCAAGTGTTAGTGGGCTGGACTTGATGTCGGTAGCGCTGGTGGCGATTTGGGTTGCTTTTCCGGCGATTTGATCCAGATTTTGCGCCCCATGAGTCAACATCCAAGCCTGAAGGGCAAGGGCGCAATCAAAGCCAAGCGCAGCGTGCTGAAGCGATTCGAGCGCGTGGAGCTTATGAAAAAGCGCGGGCAGTTCAAAGAGGGCCAGCGAGTGATTGGATTGCCCAAGACAAAGCCGGAGGATTAAAGCTCAAGGCAGCGCCACCGTTGCTTCCCTCGCGTGCGCGGTGCTCCAATGCGCTTGAATCGGTTTCTCGCCGCCTCCGGTCTTGGATCACGGCGCGCCTGCGAGGCCCTCATCAGAGAAGGCAAGATTTCGATCAATGGCCATTTCATTCGCGACTTGGCCACAGTGGTGAATCCCGGAGACGAAGTCCGCGTCGCGGGAAAGCCTCCCCTGCGACCGGCTATGCCGGTTTACATCCTCTTGCATAAGCCAAAAGGGATTGTCTCCACACGATCCGATGAACGTGGACGGCGGACCATCTTTGACCTCGTTCCGACACATTTAGGCCGGCTCTTCCACGTTGGGCGGCTCGACAGGGAGAGCGAAGGGCTAATCCTCCTCACCAACGATGGTTCACTTTCCCATCATCTGACGCATCCGGCGCACGAAGTGGAAAAAGAGTATGAGGTGTTTCTCGATAGGCCGTTCGAGGCGGAACAAATTCCAAAACTCTTGCGCGGCTTCGTCATCGAAGGGGGCCGGGCCCGGATGGAGCGAGTGCAGGTTGCTGCCCCCTCCACGCTCAAGGTGGTCCTCCGCCAGGGAATCAAGCGTCAAATTCGCCTGATGTTCCTCAAACTCGGTTACGAAGTGAAACGGCTCATCCGCACGCGGATCGGCGATCTAAAGATGGGGAGGCTTCAACCGGGAGAGTGGCGAGCTCTTGGCAACCGAGAGGTTGCGGTTTTGAAGGGCGAGGGTACAAGGAGTTCGTGAAGAGTCCTCTTGCCGCCTTTCCTGGTTCTCCACCCGCTCTGGGCCCGTATTCGTTGGCTGTCGCTGCCAGCGGGAAATTCCTCTTTGTCTCTGGGATGACGCCGTATGATCCCGCCACGGGGAAGATCGAATCCGGCAGCATCTCGCAACAAACGCAGTTGGTCCTGGAGAACATAAAAAACGTCCTTTCCGCGGGAGGTGCATCGCTTGCCAACGTTGTCAGTTGCAGAGTCTACTTGTCGAGTCTGACGCCCGAGAGCTTCAAGGAGATGAATGAAGTTTATTTGCGCTACTTTGGGGAGGCGAAGCCTGCGAGGGCGACCATCGGCGCGCAGCTCCTGGGATTTGATGTCGAGATTGAATGCGTGGCCGTGCTCGACTAAGCTTTGTGGCTCGGCCAGCCAAAGTCCTCATAGCTCAAGCGGATAGAGCAGGGCTCTCCTAAAGCTCAGATGGTGGTTCGACTCCACCTGGGGACACGGAGTTTATATTACGCCGCGTCGGTTGGCGCTCAATCGGCAGGTCGTTGGCCGATCAGGGCAGCTCTTGCGACGACGTCAAACGCCGCCTACGGTTGTTATTCCCCCTGTCAGTCTAGCGCCAAGGGCGCTACTCAATTTCAGCCTGGGGCAACGCCCCAGGAAACGCCAATCCATACATGAGGCAGCGCTGAAGGCGCGATTCAATGCTCCCAACGAGAATATTTAACAGTTTCGGAAATGATGAGCACCTCCCGTTAAAGCAGCCGAGTTAGCTGGTGGATTTAATATCCGACGCCGCCGGCGCGCGCAGACCGCAAAAATTTTTCTCCTGTCACTCCGCGTGGCGGATCCATATTGGTCTTGCCGACATGTCTAGTTTCTTTGGAGAAGTTTTTCGAATCGCCACCTGGGGCGAGTCTCACGGAGGCGGGGTGGGCGTGGTGATCGATGGCTGTCCTCCGCGTCTTCCGCTTTCCGAGCAGGACATTCAGCCCGATCTCGACCGGCGACGGCCGGGCCAGAGCGATATCGTCACTCCGCGAAAGGAGGAGGATGTGTGCCGAATTCTTTCGGGCGTCTTTCAGGGATTAACCTTAGGCACTCCAATCTCGATCATGGTCCAAAATACCGATGCCCGCCCCGAGGCCTACAAGGAAATGGAAACCATGTATCGACCATCGCATGCCGATTTCACCTATCAGGCGAAATATGGCATACGAAACTGGCAGGGAGGCGGGCGCGCATCGGCGCGTGAAACGATCGGTCGGGTCGCCGCAGGCGCCGTCGCCAAAAAACTCCTCAACAATCTCTTCCCGGGGATCGAGATTTTAGCCTACGTGGCGGCGATTCACGATATCGAAGCCGAGGTGAATCCGGAAACCGTGACCTCGCGCGAAGTCGAGGCCAATGTCGTCCGCTGTCCGGATACCGTCGCGGCGGCCAAGATGATCGAGCGGATCAAACAGGTTCGGAGCGAAGGAGACTCTGTGGGTGGCGTGCTCGAGGGTGTGATTCGGCGGGCGCCGCCCGGCTTGGGCGAGCCAGTCTTTGATAAGCTGGAAGCGGACCTGGCGAAGGCGATGCTTAGCCTTCCCGCAACCAAGGGCTTTGAAATAGGCTCGGGATTTGCGGGATCCAGGTTGAAAGGCTCCGAGCACAACGACGCTTTTCGCATGAAGGGAACGCGAGTGCGAACATTAACGAATTTTTCAGGCGGAATCCAGGGGGGGATCAGCAATGGAGAGCCACTGGTCTTTCGCGTCGCCTTCAAGCCGACGGCTACTATCGCCAAACCTCAGCAAACCGTGACTGTGTCCGGAGAAAACGCCGAGCTCGCCGCCAGAGGGCGCCACGACCCGTGCGTCCTCCCGCGTGCGGTGCCCATGGTCGAGGCCATGGCGGCTCTGGTGCTCTGTGATCATGCCTTGCGCCAGCGCGCACAGGACTGCCTGCCCCGGTAGCTCATGGGCGGATCACCCTTCTGGCAAACAGCCTTCCTCTGTGTCGGCCTCGTTTTTCTCATCTGGCAGACCTGGCGAGGATGGCGTGCCGGACTCTTTCGCAGCGGAGTAAACTTGGCCGCAATTCTCCTGTGCTTCGTGCTGGGCTCTCTGGCAGCGGAACTTGCCGCAGCGCCCTTCGGGGGCCTTCGCTATCTCCCGGGATTTGTCGTGGGTGTGGTCGTTGGGGGCGGCCTGGGACTCTTTTTGTTCTTCGCGATCTGGTTGGTCGGAGCATTGACCTTCAAACAAACTGAGCATTACGCCTTTGGACCCCTTAGTTTCATCTGGCGAGTTGGGGGTGCGCTTTTCGGCTTTTTGATCGGGCTGGCACTTCTTCTGGGGAGCATTTCCATCGTGCGTAGCCTCGGCGCCTTGCTTGAATCTCGAGTGGAAGGCAGGGAACTGGCCGAGGCCCCTGATCTCCAAGCCAGACTGACGGTCGGTCTGGTCCAGCTTAAAAAATCTCTCGAACTCGGCCCGGTGGGGCCGCTTCTCGCATCGGCCGACCCCTTGCCTCCGCAGTTTCACCGGCTCGCGGCGCAGATCGGAACCTTGATCAGTGATCAGGAAAAAATGCAGCGGTTTCTCGAATATCCAAGAATTCAGGAGGTCTTGCAGAATCCCCGCATCGCCAAGCTCTTTAGTGATCCGGATACGGTCCGAGCATGGCAGGACAAGAACGTTGTAAAGATTCTCAACAATCAAGCCGTT
>DATDKN010000063.1:0-4116 GCA_036519995.1 Terrimicrobium sp.
CGCAGCGCAGGATGGGCATATGGGACGATGCTCAAGGTCATGCCCTATAATACCGTGCGGGTTATTGTGTAAGCAACTTTCCAAACGGTATTCACTTGGGTTCCTCCGGCTGGGTGAACGCTGGAATGTTCTTTACTCCCGCATCTTTAAGCGCATCGAGCACCTTGACAACCACGCCGAACGGAGCCTCGCGATCGGCCTGCATGGCGATTGGCCGCGTCGGCGCCTGAGCACGCACAGTCTTGAGTGCTTCCGCCAGCAAATCCAAGGTCACAGGCTTTCCGTCGAGGGAGATTTGGTCAGCGCTTTTCACGCTGAGGACGACGGGTTCATCCTTTTCAGCAGGAGCCTGCTCCGCGGCCTTCGATTCCGGCAGGTTGATTTGCAGCTGAGGCTGATTCCTTCGAAACGTCGTCGCAACGATGAAGAAGATCAGCAGAATGGCGAGAATATCGATGAGCGATACGATGATGATCGAGGGGGCTCGCCGCTTGCGAGTATAGAACCTCATCGCATCGACTCCACAACCGGCGTTTCACCGGGTGGGTAACATTTCACGACGAGATCGGCCACGAGAGATTCCATTTCCACCGCCATCACTTCGATTCTGCGCTGGAAATAGTTATAGGTTATCAGGCTCGGCACGGCGACAGCGAGGCCGACAATGGTCGTGTTAAGAGCCTCGGCAATACCACGGGCAACCGCATTCGGATCGTTGCCGATGGCCGTGAAGATACTCACCAGGCCCGACAAGGTGCCGAGCAGGCCCAAAAGCGGCGCGATGCCGGTGGTGATCTCCAAAATTATCAAGCCGCTCTCCAAGCGCGCGACCTCATGCCGGGCCTTGGTTTGAACCGCCTCTATTGCTTCAGCCCTCGACCAAGTTAGATGCCGAATCAATGTGCTCAGGACGCGTCCGAGGGAGGAGGGATAGCGCGCAATGAGGCGTTCGAGCTTATCGAGGTCGTCGCCGGGCTGAAGACTTTCAATTTCGGACGCAAGAGGCGGAGGGATGATCGACTTTTCGCGAAGCGCGGTGCCGCGTAGAACGATGACCGTGCCTGCGGCGATCGAAACAACCAACAGGACGCCCATAAAAAAGCCCCCATTGATGAAGAACGAGAGAGCATTCTGGATGATCGAGGCAAAGAATAGCTCCATTAGTTTGACAGGATGGTGAAGGAATATTCGATTTCAATACGGCTGCCTTCGAGCATAGGGACAAGTTCCTTAGGAATTGGAGGAATGTCAGCTTCCATGATCGCCCGCACGGTGCAAGCCGCAAAACTCTCGTTTGAACTGTTGCGGAGCACCTGCACCCGCTCGACTTTCCCGTTTTCACGAACCAAGAAACGCACCTCTACGGTCCCCACATTTAAGAGACCCAGCTGCTCCGTAACATAATAGTACCAGCGCGACCCGACGGCATCGGAGAGCATTTTCTTATATCGGCCAAGTGGAGTTGCCGTAGCGCTGACGGCAGCGCGTCCCTTATTGGAAATGTTGCCGCGAATCCGGGTAATTCGGGTCTGCGGCTGATAGCCAGGAGGTTGAGGGGTCTGCGCTTGTTGCTGCTGCTCCTGCCGAACTGCCTTCGCCGCTTTGGGTCGGGGGGGAGTCTTTGGCTTTGGCGGTTCCAGCAAGGCGAGTTGAGTGCTCTGTTGCGGGGTCATCTTTGGCTTGGACTCCTCCGGCTTTGGTTCGGTTGCTGTCTCGGGCGCTGTCTCCTGGGGCGGTTGAACGGCAGGCGACGACTCCCGCGGCACAGGTCCAGCCGTGTATTCTCTGTTCTCCAAGCTGAGACCCGGTTGATCCCTGCCATCCTGTGTCGGCACAGGAGCATCGCCGGCGGCGGGCAATGGCGATGCGGCATGGGTATCCTTGTCTGACTCGAAAACCGAATCCTCCGGAGGCTTCTCCGCACCTTGCGATTCGCTTGTTTGCACGTAGGAAGGCCTTTGCTTTGGCGCAGTGTCAGGAGCCGCGACGAGCGTCAATTCGACGGGCGATTCCTCCGGGGGCGGAACGAAGATCGGCCTGCGGGCAGCCAGCACCAAACTCACGGATCCGATAATAAAGAGGTGGAGCAAGATCGAGGCAGCGAGCGCCGCCAGGGCTTTCCGCCGGTCATCCTCGCGCCAGGCTGTTAGCGTTGCCGAGCTCATATAGGCAGAGTCTTGCTCATCCGTGCATGGTGAAAGAGGTATTGCTGGATATAACCGGCATACCGTCCGAACTGACGATTCGAAAATTCCTCCAATTCGATGAGTGAAGCGGAGCGCTTATGCATCGCGTGAAGAACTCGTGCAATCCAAATATCCACCGGAACAACATCAAGGCGCTCGTAGGCAAATAACAAGACACAGTTTGCCACCTTCCGTCCCACGCCCGGCAAGGAACAAAGCCTGTTGCGGGCAACTGCAGTTGTTTCGGATGCCAAGGCATTCAGATCGAATTCCGCGGATGCAATTGCGACCGCTGAGGCGAGGAGGTTCTTTGCACGGAAGCCGAGCTTGCACTTCCGGAGTTCGCCCTCCGTTGTCTCAGCTAGTCGCGCCGGCGTCGGGAAAGCATTCACCTGCGAGCCGAAAACTGGTTCTCCATAGCGTGCCCGCAACTCCAGAGAGATTTGGCGGATGTGGGGGACCTGCTTCATTGGCGAAGCGATAAAAGTAGCGAGACACTCCCAAGCTGGCTGTCTGAGGATCCGCAGACCGCGGCACGTCGAAAGCGCGGAGCGACTGAAGGGATCAGAGGGAAACTTGGCGTAGATCGACCTTAGAGGATGGTCGAGGGCGAAGTAATTCCAAGCAAGGTTTTCCTGCCCGGCGCAGACAGAGAGCGCTCGGCCGTGTTGCTCGGCGTAAAGAAGTGTCCGATCGACGAGGACTTGCCAGCCATCGCCCTCCGGCATCGCATGAAATACCTGCCCGCTTTCCAGCGTTCGGCGCAAATCGAACTCCGCAACGCGCAGCTGCACAAGGTTCCCGCGACGACTCATCTTCTGACAGACTTCACGCAATTAGATTGAGATCGAGCAAACCGATACCCTGACTCCACGCCTAGCAAAGAAGGTTAATTTCTGCGAGTCACCCAGACTTTCACTGCAACTACGACGCGAACAGCGCCGGGTCGCCATATAGGGTCGAAGCAGATGCCGACCCGATCTGAACCTCGAAGATTTGACCGATATGACGTGGCGATCCCTCAAAGACGACTATCTTGTTCGTGCGCGTGCGACCGGTCAGACGGTTCGGATTGTTCTTGCTGCGTCCTTCGCACAGGATCTCCACCCGGCGCCCGATATGGGCATTGAGTTTCTCCCTCGAGTGACGATTCACAACCGACAACAGATCCTGGTTCCGAAACTCTTTGGTCTCCTCGGCGACCTGATCCTGCATTGAGGCAGCTGGTGTGTCGCGACGCTGCGAATAGCGAAAGACAAAGGCATTGTCAAAACCGATGCGATCGGCAATCGCTCGCGTCGATTGGTAATCCTCATCCGTTTCGCCTGGAAATCCTACAATGATGTCGGTCGTTATGGCGATTCCGGGACGTGCCTGCCGAAGCTCCTCGACCAGGCGCAAGTAAATCTCGGATGTGTATCCCCTTCGCATTTTCTTCAGGATTCGATTTGATCCGCTTTGCAGAGGCAAGTGAACATGCTCGACGAGCTTTTCAAGATGGGAAAACGCCCGAACAAGATCCTCGCGAAAGCCGATCGGATGTGGCGAGGTGAAACGCACGCGAGCGACACCTTCGACGGCGCAGACTGCCTCGAGCAATTGAGCGAATGGGCTCAGTCCCGCGCGCTTGGCAAACTCGTGTCGACCATACAGATTCACTATCTGTCCCAACAGGGTAACTTCCTTCACCCCTTTGGCGGCCAAGTCCCGAACCTCTTTGACAATATCTTCGATCGAGCGACTCCGCTCTGCACCTCGCGTTTGCGGGACGATGCAAAACGCACAATGCATGTTGCAGCCTTGCATGATCGAAACGAACGCGGTTGCTGACGCGCCGTCGAGATGGTCGCGGATGGCCGATTGGGAACCGGGCTCTTCCCCAACGTCTAGAATCGGCAGACGCTCGTCATCGATACGGTCCTCGCTTCTC
>DATDKN010000064.1:0-3987 GCA_036519995.1 Terrimicrobium sp.
CGCGCACGTCGCGCGGGTCCAGCCAGAGTTCGGCCGAAGGCAAGCGAACCCCACGCTGATAATAGACAACGACCATGGCAGAATCTTAGCCCCTCCTGCGGCGGACTGGAAATTCAGGCCGGAGCCAGGCAGAAATGAAAAATCCTAACCCGATCGCTAGCAGGAATACGGAGAGAAACTGGCCCCGAGTAAGCGGGCCGGTCAGAGGGGCATCTGGTTCACGGAAGAGCTCAGCGATCATCCGAAGAATTGCGTAGCCGACAAAGTAGGCGCCGGTAAGGATCCCATTCGGAAGTCGAAAGTGGGTCCGCAAGATCCAAAGAATGGCAAAGAGGAGGACCCCTTCGAGAGCAGCCTCATACAACTGTGAAGGATGGCGCGGCGATAGCGCGCCCGCGAGGATCTCCCGCAAGGCCGGAGAATGGCGCACGTTCTCGACGACATGCTCGACGGTGGTCCAGTTGGGGTTAACCGCGACGGCTTGCATGAGGACCTGATGCACACTCTCCTCGGGCGCCTCATACAATTCCTTGGGAAATTGCACTGCCCAAGGCACAGTGGAAACCCGTCCATAGAGCTCCCCGTTGATGAAGTTCGCCAACCTGCCCAGGAAAAGCCCGATCGGCACGGCCACGACAAGGTTGTCGCCTATGTTTCGCCAGGAGACCTGATGCTTGTATGAATACCAAAGAGCGTAGAGGGTGACCCCCAACATTCCTCCGTGGGCGGACATGCCGCCGTCCATGATGCGGAAAAAGATCAAGGGATTCTGAAGAAAGTTCTCCAGGTCGTAGAAGAGCATGTAACCAAGGCGACCACCCAGGAGCACCCCGAAGAGAGCGCACCCAACGATGAAGTCGGAAACCCTTTCTACGGGGATGTCGCAGTATCCCAGACGCGAGAGCCGGCGGACAATGATAATTCCGATGATGAATGCCGCGACATAGGCCAGTCCGTACCAGCGCAAACCGAAGTTGCCTCCAAATCGGAGCAGAAAAGGGCTTAGATCGTGGACGTAATAGGCGAGCATGCGTGCCGGCGAGTCTTAGCGGATTGACAGTTGACCAGGGAAGAGGTTTACCTCTTGTGCGTGAAGCGAGCCTTCTTTGTTATGGTTTGCGCCGCCGCAATGGCCCTCGGAACGTCATGCACGACGCTCGAAAACCGGGCAGATCTTTATTCCCCGCGGAACTATTTCGCCAACGGACCCTACACCCGGATGCTGCGCAGCGGAATTCCCAAGGTGACGACGGTCTTCGTTCAGACGACGGCGACCAGGACCACCGGGCAGACTTTTTCTCCCCACTACGGAAAATAATTGCTGCCGAGGTCTATTCGACGGTCACACTCTTGGCAAGGTTTCGCGGCTTGTCCACGTCGCAGCCGAGCTCGACGGCGATGTAGTAGGCTAACAGCTGCAGAGGAAGGACGGAGAGAATTGGGGTGAGGTAATCGGGAGCTTTCGGGATGTAAATGACATCGTCCGCGATCCTGGCGAGCGACTGGTCGCCTTCCGTGCCCACGGCGATGACCGGGCCTTTGCGCGCCTTTACCTCCTCAATGTTGCTCAGGTTCTTCTCAAAGACTGCATCGCGCGGCGCGATGAAGAGCGAGGGTGTCTCCTCGTTAATCAGAGCGATGACGCCATGTTTAAGCTCGGCACTGGGATACCCCGAAGCGGCAATGTAGCTGACTTCCTTCAGTTTCAAGGCGCCCTCTAAAGCGATGGGGTAGTTTGCCTGACGTCCCATGAAGAGAAAGTTTTTGGCCTGCGAATACTTCCGCGCGATCGCTGCCAACTGATCGTTTAGCTCGAGCGTCTTGGCGACTTTGTCAGGCAGCTTTTCAATCTGCGAGATGATATCCAATCCCTCGGCATAGGAGAGGTAGTGGATTCGGCCAAGGAGCAGCGCCAAGAGCGTGACGATGGTGAGTTGGGAGGTGAACGATTTTGTCGCCGCGACGCCGATCTCTGGTCCGGCATGCATGTAAACCCCGCCATCAGTTTCGCGCGCGATCGTGCTGGCGACATTGTTGCAGATTCCCAGAGTGCGATGACCCTTACGCTGGCTTTCGCGCAGAGCGGCGAGGGTATCTGCGGTCTCTCCGCTCTGGCTGATAACGAAGACAAGTGTGTCGCGAGTCATCGGCAGGTTGCGGTATCGCAATTCGCTTGCGAATTCGCATTCCACCGGAATATGGGCAAGAGACTCGATGAGGTACTCGCCAACCATGGCCGCATGAAAGGCAGTGCCACATCCGCTCAAGACGATTCGTTCGACCTGGCGAAGCTCGGCATTGGTCATTTCCAAGCCCCCGAGCTTGGCAGTTGCCTCTTCAATGGAAAGACGACCGCGGAGAGCGTCGCGCACCGAGTTAGGCTGCTCAAAGATCTCCTTGAGCATGTAATGCGGGAAAGCGCCCTTATCGACATCCTCGGCCTGGAACTCTACTTTGCTAACCTGAAAGCTGGCATCTGAGCCGGCGAGAGTGCAGATATCGAATCCATCGGCCCTGATGGTGACAATTTCGTAGTCATTTAGGTAAACCGCCTCGCGCGTATGCGCGACGATGGCGGAGACATCGCTGGCGAGAAAGTGCTCACCCTTGCCGACACCAAGTACCAGCGGACTTCCCCGGCGCGCACCGATGAGAACGCCGGGAACATCCGCATGAATGACGGCGATGCCGTAGGTTCCGATCACCTGGCGCAACGATTCGCGCACAGCCTCGACGAGCGCGGACTGTGTCTTCTCCTTGCGGCTGTCGAAGGTCGCGCCGATAAGGTGAGCTAGAACCTCGGTGTCCGTTTGAGATTGGAAAAGATGGCCTTTCTCCTCGAGCTGAGCGCGGAGTGACAAATAATTCTCAATGACGCCGTTGTGAACTAAGACCAGGCGTCGCCTGGCGTCGAAATGCGGATGAGCGTTCTCGTTGGTTACGCCACCATGGGTAGCCCAGCGCGTATGACTGATGCCAAGGTGGCCGTGGGGAGGGCTGGCCGAGATGACTTGGGTCAGATCCGCGATACGTCCGACAGTCTTGCGAACTTCGATGCCTCCGCCGTTGATCGTGGCTAACCCTGCCGAATCGTACCCGCGGTATTCAAGGCGCCGCAAACCGTCCAACAGGATCGGAACTGCCTCCGCTTTGCCGATGTAGCCAACAATACCGCACATGGGAATTTTGAATCGTGACAATTCCCCCAAAGCCGAGCAAGATTCAATTCCCTTTTATGAGCCAGCTTCCCCTGATACTCCCTGTCAATCGCACTCTGGCCATCATAATGGGAGGAGGAGCTGGGACCCGGCTGTTTCCCCTGACAAAGGAACGGGCGAAGCCGGCGGTGCCGCTCGGAGGCAAGTATCGGCTGGTGGACATACCGATCAGCAATTGCCTCAATTCGGGGATTCGCAGCATCTATGTGCTCACGCAATTCAACAGCATGTCGCTGCATCGCCACATCAACGCGAGTTACAAGTTCGATAACTTCACCCCGAGCTTTGTGGAGATCCTGGCCGCTCAACAGACCCCCGAGGGTTCGCATTGGTATCAAGGAACTGCGGATGCGGTCCGGCAAAACCTGCGCTACTTCCTGGAGCGTCCGGTTGACTACTACATCATTCTTAGCGGTGACCAGCTGTATCGGATGGATTACCGGCACGTCTTACGCCAGCACCTCGAGACCAACTCCGACATTACCGTTGGCACGATCCCGGTGAACCGCGCGGCCGCCTCCGGCTTCGGAATAATGCACACCGACGAAAAGCGGAAGATCATCGAGTTCGTCGAAAAGCCGAAAGATCCGCAGGTGCTGGACGGTCTGCGAATCCCTTCCGACCTTCTCCAATCGATTGGCCAGTCCCATGCCGACCTCTATCAGGCCTCCATGGGCATTTATGTGTTCAAACGTGAAGTCCTCAAAGAGTGCCTTGACAATGATTTCGCCGACTTCGGCAAAAACATCATCCCCGCCGCAATCAGAAA
>DATDKN010000065.1:0-5701 GCA_036519995.1 Terrimicrobium sp.
TTTCGAAAACTCCTCGAAATCGGTGCAGTCGATGAATTGCATCTCACCTGGACGCCCTTGATCTTTGGCGGGGTAGAAGCGCCCACGCTTATCGGAGTTCCCGACAAATTCCTGCCTGCAACGATCGGGTGCCGTCTCAGAGAGATGTGCGTGCAGGGCGACGAGTGTTTTCTGACCTACTCCCTTTAAGGTTATCTGTTATCCAATTGGACGGCGTGGTTGAAAGCCTGCAGGAAATCGGGCAGGGCGGCCTCCACCCGATTCCAGTTGGGGATCATCGGATTTCCCAAAGGATCACTGAGATAATCACGCGCCGCGGTGCGGATGCTGCGAACAAATGTCGCGACGGCCAGCTCCTCCTCATGCCGGTCATACTTTAGTCCGTTAATCTCAGCGTCGGCACCGTAGAAACGCATTGTGTCTTCTGCTTTGCGAACATAGGCGCTTAGGAGGGTGTCGAAGATTCCCCGGTCCAACTTGACGCCGATTCCCGCCAAGGTCAGGAAGAGACTTTTCACGATATCCACCGCCATCTTGTTGAGGCCTCTGCTGGCGTCACGGGAGGAGAGCTCTTGATGCTTGTGATCATAGCGCTCGGAGATATCCACCTGGCAAATGCTTTTCGGGGAAGAAACTCGGAAAACCTCTGCCAGAATTCCGACTTCGATACCCCAGTCGGCGGGAATCCGTGCTCGTCGAATGATATCGTGATCGAGGCTCATTTCGCCGCTCAGCGGATACCGGAAGGTGTCCAGATAGACGAGGAAGTCGTTTACGCCGATGATGCTTTGGAGGGAGCGAATCAGCGGGGTCACCAGAAGGCGCATGACACGGCCGTTCAGTTTGTCAGTAAAGCGCGCACTGTAGCCTTTGCAGAAATCGAAGCCAAGGTTGGGATGCGCCACCGGATAGCAAAGCCTAGCGAGCAAGTCGCGGTTGTAGGTAAGAATGTCACAGTCGTGCACAGCCACCATGTGCGATTTGCCGCTCGCCAGCACATAACCAAAGCACAACCAAAGATTGCGACCCTTGCCCGTGGGACCGGGATCGAGATCGGACTCGATCAATTGCTCCATCAGACGACGCACACGCGGGCCATCATTCCAAATCAGGACAGGTTTTTGGGGAAGCTGGCCGAACATTTTCCTCGCGCGCTGCCAATTGGCGGCGTTGGCCCCGTCGATGCCGACGACGATCTGCTTGATGTATTGGATCGACTTCAATTCCTTTATAATTCCGCGCAGCGCTGAAGTGCCCAACTCTTTCACGTGACAGGGAAGCGTCAGGGCTATGGGCGCTTGGGCCGAAAATTCAAGAAGCTCCTGCTCGAGATGTTCCAGGTTGGGTTTGCCCAGCCGATGCAAGGTGGCCATCGATCCGTCCTGATAGAAATCCGCCATGAAGGCCAATAATCCGTTGACCGATCCAATTGAGCAACCCAAGAAATCTGCTAGTCTCATGGGCTTGCCGACGCCCGCTCCGATTTATCGCAACCTTGTCGTGGTCCACTATCATCTGCGTCCCGGTGGCGTCCGGCGAATCATCGAACTCGCTCTGCGGCACATCGCGCTGGCCGCTCCCAATTCCTTCGCCGCGATTGTTCTGGCCACGGGCGAAAAGCCGGATCCCAATTGGCGCGAAATTCTGACGCGAAGCCTGCCTGGGACACCGGTGCATTTCTTTTGCGAACCCGCTTTTCGCTATTTGTCGGTGCAGCGATCAACACCCGAGGTGATTCGCGAAAAAGTGCGCTCGGCTCTCGAAAAGTTGGCCCGAACCTTTTCACCCGCTGAGACACTCTTTTGGGCGCAAAATCTGGGACTCGGGCGCAATTTGATTCTTTCTGATGAACTCGCCAAGTTTTCGGCGCGGACCGGCCTGGCGCTTCTCTCCCATCATCACGACTTGTGGTTCGAGAATCGGTGGGCGCGTTGGAGCGAAATGCGTACGTGCGGCTTTCGTTCGCTCGCTGCGGTCGCAAGGGCTTCCTTTGCGGCGAAGGCGCGTGTCTGCCATGTTACCATCAACAAGCTCGACTTCGCCGTCTTGAGTAAGCATCTCGGTTCACAGGCGAAATACCTACCGAATCTTTCCGAACGCGGCGGACGACCATCTCGGGCGCGCGTCCGCGCCGCGCGCGACTGGTTGAAATCTCACCTGGGCGATGATCGCCCGATTTGGATTTTTCCAACGCGATTTTTGCGGAGGTAAAACCTGGCGGAGGCAGTCGTATTGGCGCGGTGGCTTCGTCCGGAGGGATGGTTCGTTACGACAGCCGGGGTCAGTTCACGGGAGGAGCAAAAGTATGCGCAGCGACTCGAGGGCATGGCGCGGCGAGAAAAGTGGAAAACTCGGTTCCGCGTCCTTGATTCAAATAACTCCGCGCCACCGATTGAAGATGTCGTCATGGCCTCGGAAGTGATGTTGCTGACATCCGCCCAGGAGGGATTCGGCCTTCCTTACCTGGAGGCGGCTGCTTTCGAAAAGCCGCTCATCGCGCGTCACCTCCCGAACGTTGTTCCCGATCTATTGGAGTTGGGGTTCTCATTTCCGCACCTCTACGAGGAAATCCTGATTGCTCCGAATCTTCTGGATCTGAAGAGGGAGCGCAGTCGCCAGCAAAGGCTGTGGCGGGAATGGAAGGCGGAGCTGCCGTCGCTGTGCCGCCGCCTTGCCAAACGCCCTGTCCTCCTGAACCTTGCGCCCGGCGAACCGGTCCCCTTCAGCCGTCTGACCCTTACCGGTCAGCTCGAGGTGCTGGCGATCGCGCCCGAGCAATCGTGGGAAGCATGCGTGCCGGCGAACCCGTTTCTGCGAGACTGGCGTGCTCTCGGCGAGACGAAACGACTGGAGGCGATGCGATGGCCCAGAGATGCGGAAAAACAGGTGGGCGGCCGCGCATACGCCTCCCGCTTTTGGGATGCCGTCGCCAGCATCCCGCAGCGGCCGGTAAGAGCGCGCGCCGTGGAACGGGCGCAGCACGATTCAATTGCGCAGCGGCTGAGAACGAACTTCCTCTACCCCATCCTTTTCGGCGAGGAATGAACCCTGTTCGGGCCATCATCTTCGACGTCTATAAGACCATCCTGGACGTGGGCGAGGCACCGTTGGATGCCGAGAAGCGCTGGCGCAACCTCCTTGTCCAGACGTTGGGAAGCACCCTCGACGTCGGCCTCGACGAGCTCGCCAATCGATGCGCAGGCATCGTCCGCGAAGATCACAGTGAAGCTCGCGGGCGCGGAATCGATCATCCGGAGGTCAATTGGCCGACCGTCATGAAGCGGGCATTGCCTATCCTCAATTCTTTGTCTGAAGCCAAGCTGGCGAACTTCATCTTTCACCACGCGCAGCTTTCTCGAACTCTCAAGCTTACGCCTTCATGCGGCTCGCTTCTTCGTCGGTGCGTGCAAAGTGGGATTCTGCTGGGCATCGCTTCGAATGCCCAGGCCTATACGCTCCGCGAGCTGCAGGTGGCCTTGAAGAAGGCGCGTCTCGATCTGGCGATCTTTCAAGCAGATCTGACATTTTGGTCGTTCCAGCATGGTTTCAGCAAACCGGACCCCTATGTTTTTCAGACTCTCCGTGCTCGCTTGCTAAATCGCCGAATCGCGAGCGCGGAAACGCTCATGGTCGGTGACCGCGAAGACAACGACCTCTTGCCGGCTGAGACCATAGGTTGGCGAAGATGGCAATTTTCACACTGCTCAGAGAACGCCAACCGTGGAAATTGGGAATCTCTGGCCCGCTTCCTCTTCGACCCAAATGCGTCGACCAGATGAGCTCGTCTAAAGAAGTCGAGTTGCTGGTCAGGAATTCTGAAACCAGGCCACACCGTAGGGAGGCAGAAACACCTGCTTGTCGGCTGAAGATTCAGTGGATCCAGTAAGCGGCTTCCAGCCTGAACTATCCGGCGGCAACGGAAAGGAAATGGCGCTGGGGGTCACATTCGTTGCACAAATCACCCGCGGCCCGTTGGCTGCCTTTCTCGTGATCAAGAAGAGATCAGGAGGGGCATCGGGGATCTCCTGCTCGGCAAAAGGATTAAAGGCGGGATGCGAGGCGCGAGCCTCCAGCATGCCTTGCATGCCCGCGAATACCTGAGCGCGAAGATTGTCAGGCTGATCGAGCTCGGCGTCGAGCGCACCGACCTCCAGCTTCTTTCGATTGATCCGGCGTGGAATTCCACTCTCCTCGGCTCCTTTGCGATCCCCTCGAGATCCGAAGAGCGAATGGAAGTAAATTCCTGGAAGTCCCCGTAGCGCGAAAACGATTGAGTGCGCGGCGAGGAAACGAGCGGCCTGCGTGTGCAGAGATTCCCCGGCAGTCGGACTCGAAAGTGCGTCGAAATAGCTAATATTAAGCTCGTACGGGCTCTTCGTCCCATCGGGATTATTTTTGTAGGAGACAAAGCCGTTGTGATCAACGGCCGTCTGCACCAAAGCATCGATCTCTCCTGGATCGAGGATCCCTCGCGCGGGGTTCAATCCGATCCCGTCATGCGAAGCGAGGAAATTGAAGAAGGTGACACGCTCTGAAGGAAGCACGAGGGCTTGCGCCCATCGGCGAAGCCGCGTGGCATCTCCTGTCCGCATGGTGTGAAAGACCAAAGGGGGCAGGGCGAAATTGTAGACCAACTGGGCCTCATTTGATCCGTCGCCGAAGTAGGAGACATTATCGGAGTGCGGGACATTCGTCTCCGTGATCAGCTGGACTTCCGGAGCGACTTCATCGAGCACGGCTCGCATCAGTTGAATCGCGCGATGCGTCTGTTCCAAGTGGATACACGAGGTCCCTGGGATCTTCCAAAGAAATGCGATCGCATCCAGTCTGACGTAGCGGGCACCCTTGCTGACATAAAAGAGCAGCACCTCGAGAATCCGAAGCAGCATGCACGGATCCGAAAAATCAATGTCTGCCTGGTCGGCACTAAATGTCGTCCAGACTCGTTTCCTGCCGGCCTCAGTCTCAAATTCCGTTAGGAGCGGGAGAGCTCGCGGACGCACCACCTTGGAAAGGTCGGGCTCGCCGGAAACCGTAAAGAAGGCCGACTCCCAGCCTGCCTCCTGCCTCAGGAATTTCTGGAACCATACGCCTTGGGCAGAGGCGTGATTGAAGACGGCGTCGAACATCATGTCGAAGTCGCGGCCGAGCGACTCAATATCATCCCACGTCCCCAAAGCTGGATCGATCGAATAGTAATCCATTACGGAAAATCCGTCGTCCGACGAACTGGGGTAGAAAGGCAGGATATGGACGGCGCTGATCGTCCTGGCGACGCGCTTGGAGAGAAAATTCGTCAACGTGGCCAATGGAAATGCGCCAGTTGACCGCACCTGATCACCGTAGGTGATCAACATGCAGTCTGCTTCGGTCAGCTCGTTTTGCTTGGCGGACACCGCCGAAGAACAGTTTTGGCGCGATTTATTGGCAAGTATCTCGACCGCCTCCTCGAGCTCTGGTGCTGCCGCCTCTCCATAGAGGAAGGCCAGATGGTGCTTTACAGTTTCCTTCATCGACACATTTTACTCACAAACCAATCGAAAAAGTCCATGAAGTTACGCTCGTCACTTGCTCATTTTCCCAAGCGGATCGGATTTATCTCGACGCGTTTTCACGGTACCGACGGCGTGACCTTGGAAGCGGCCAAATGGGCGCACATCCTGGAATCGGAAGGGGCCGATTGCTTCTGGATGGCCGGGCT
>DATDKN010000066.1:0-12361 GCA_036519995.1 Terrimicrobium sp.
TTACTCCTGACACTGTCGTCTGCATCATCGAAGCCATGAAGGTGATGAACGAGATCAAGGCCGAGATCTCGGGCGTAATTGCCGAGGTCCTGGCCGAGAATGGAAAGCCGGTGCAGTTTGGCCAGACACTTTTCCGTGTCAAATAGATAAAGCTCTGCCACCACGGATCCCCCGTTTGCGAGCTGCTTGACCGTCTAGCAATGTTCAAAAGAATCCTTATCGCCAATCGCGGCGAGATCGCCCTCAGAATCATCCGAGCCTGCAAAGAGCTCGGCATCCAGACTGTCGCGGTCTACTCAGAGCCTGATTTGGAAAGCTTGCACGTCCAGTTGGCGGATGAGGCGATCTGCATTGGGCCCGCACCGAGCATGCAGAGCTACCTTAAGATTGATCGCATCATCAGCGCTGCCGAGATCGCCGACGTCGACGCGATTCACCCCGGCTACGGGTTCCTTGCCGAAAACGCGCATTTCGCGGAGGTATGCGCAAGCTGCAATATCAAGTTTATTGGTCCGCCCGCCTCCGCCATTCGGCTGATGGGCGACAAGAACTCTGCGCGCGACTGCGCTCGCAACGCCGGGGTTCCTGTCTCTCCGGGTAGTGACGGGATCGTCGATAGCGAGGAGGAAGCGATCAAAGTCGCGCGAAAGGTTGGATTTCCGGTCATGATCAAAGCGGTGGCCGGGGGCGGAGGACGCGGCATGCGGGTCGCGAGCAATGAAGGAAGCCTCGTGCAAGGCTATCATGCGGCCCGCCTCGAAGCTGACAAGGCCTTCAGCAATCCCGAGGTCTATATCGAAAAGTTCATCGTCAATCCTCACCACATCGAGTTTCAAGTTTTTGGTGATGAGCACGGCCGGGTCGTGCACCTCGGTGAGCGCGACTGCTCGATCCAGAGACGAAATCAAAAGATCGTGGAGGAATGCCCATCGCCCCTGATGACTCCGGAGCTAAGGGAGAAGATGGGTGCGGCCTCGATCAAACTGTCCGAGAAGGTCGGCTACGCGAATGCCGGCACCATTGAGTTCCTGGTCGATGATGACGGCCATTTCTATTTCATGGAAATGAACACCCGTATCCAGGTGGAGCATCCGATTACCGAGGAAGTTTATGGGTGCGATCTTGTGAAGCAACAAATCCAAGTCGCGGCCGGAGAGCACCTCTCCCGTCACATCGTTGACGCGACAGCACGGCATCATTCTATCGAATGCCGGATAAACGCGGAAGATCCCAGCAATAACTTCATTCCGTGCCCTGGCGAGATCGAGCTCTACTACGCGCCTGGTGGACGCGGGGTGCGTATCGACTCTCATGCGTATGCGGGCTACCCCGTGCCACCGCATTACGATTCAATGATTGCCAAGGTCATCACCACCGCCTCGAGTCGCAAAGCCTGCATCAACCGAATGTCGCGCGCGTTGGGCGAGTACATGATCACGGGCATCAAGACCACCATTCCCTTTCAACAAGCTATCTTGCAAAACGCCGACTTTCGCCGGGGCACCTATCACACCGGCTTCGTGGAGAAGATTTCGAAGAGTGGCATTCCGATGCTTTGAACCGAGGACGTGCCTGCTGATGGAACGGCCCTACTGCGGAGAACGCCGCCGAACGCCCTCACTCACCCTTTGAATTGACGCCGCGCCGCCGACCAGCCAGTATCACCGCCCCTGTCGATTCATGCGCCACACCATTTCTATCCTCGTTGAAAACAAGTTCGGCGTTCTTGCTCGGATTGCGGGAATGTTCAGCGGGCGTGGATTCAACATCGATACCCTGAACGTTGGTCCAACCCTCGACGCCACCGCTTCCCGAATGACGATCGTCGTTCGTGGTGACGACAAGGTCCTCGAGCAAGTGATGAAACAATTGGAAAAGCTGGTCGACGTCATCGATGTGCAGGATTTCCGCGACGAGGAATATGTCGATCGTGAGCTCGTCCTGCTGAGAGTGACCGCAACGTCAAAAACGCGCTCGGAGGTGATGCAAATCTGCGATATTTTTCGCGCCAAGATTATTGACGTGCAGGCCGAAACACTCGCCATCGAAGTGACCGGCACCGATAGCAAGCTCAACAAGTTTCTCATGCTGATGGATCGTTTCGGTATCCTCGCACTTACCCGGACCGGGAAGGTGGCCCTTCCCCGGACTCGCAAAAATACCTAACCCGCGAACAAGCCATGCCCGCCAAAATCTACTCCGACAAGGATGCCGATCTCTCGGTTCTTCAAGGCAAAACCCTCGCCGTGCTCGGCTTCGGCTCGCAGGGTCACGCCCATGCCCTCAATCTTAAAGACAGCGGCTGCAAGGTCATCATTGGCCTGTATCCAGCCAGCAAGAGCCGCAAGGTGGCCGAGGACTATGGATTTGCGGTCCATGACACCGCTGAGGCGGTCCGCCTTGCCGACGTGATCATGGTGGGAATTCCGGATACCAAACAGGCGGCCGCTTACAAGAAGGATATCGCCCCGAATCTGGCTTCCGGGAAGACCCTTCTCTTTACCCACGGTTTCAGCATTCACTTCAAGACGGTTGTGCCCCCTGAGAACATCAATGTCATTATGGTCGCGCCGAAGGGACCGGGACACATCGTGCGCCGACAATTTACCGAGGGAAAAGGTGTGCCCTCCTTAATCGCCGTCTATCAGGACCACAGGAAGAATGCGAAAAAGATCGCTCTCGCCTGGGCGAAGGGAATCGGCGGGACCCGTGGTGGCGTGATTCAGACCACCTTCAAGGAAGAGACCGAAACCGATCTCTTCGGCGAGCAGACCGTGCTCTGTGGAGGAGCATCGGCGCTCGTTCAAGCCGGCTTTGAGACGCTGGTGGAAGCTGGGTATTCCCCCGAGATGGCCTACTTCGAATGCCTCCACGAACTCAAGCTGATCGTTGATTTGATGAACGAGTCGGGTATTGCCGGAATGCGATTTTCCATCAGCGAAACTGCCAAGTGGGGCGACGTGAGCGTCGGTCCGAAGATCATCGACGCCTCTGTGAAGAAGCGGATGAAGACTGCGCTCAAAGAGATTCAGAACGGCAAGTTTGCCCAGAACTGGATCAATGAATACGAGTCCGGTTACAAGCGCTACAACGCGCTCCTCAAAGCAGGTCAAAAGCATCCGATCGAAAAGGTCGGCACGCGCCTGCGTGGCCTCATGCCGTGGATCAAAAAGAAAAACATCCGTGGGGCGCAGGCTGCCTATTGATGGTCGGCGCTCACCATGCTCCTCGGATCGACAAAGTCTGAAATTGACCGGTTTCTTGGCAAGCCGGTCATGGCCAGAAATATTTTCGGACTGACCGGCGAAAAGGCCTTCAAATATCGGCAAGGCGATTTCGACGTGGTGGTCGGATTTCTCAACGATCTGGCGCGATATTGCGCCTCTGTTCGCAGGAGCGGGCCCCTGAAAGAACTCTCACCGCCAGAACTTTCCATGGTGCTCTCGCTGAACGCTCCTGCCGCGCTCTGGAGCGTCGAAGTTTCCGAAGCGCCCGCGAGGGCCGCTTCCAAGGGAAAATCATCCAAAGGCACCCAACCATTGCAGACGACATACCTGCGCTATGTTGAACGTGATCCGAACATGAAAGAGAAGGTTGTTTGCGAGATCGTCGGTTGGATGCCGGCGCGGAAGGCATACGCATTTTTCTGCCTTCCCGCCCGGGATGGGCAGCCTCCGCTGCTCGCTACTGAATGGGCGGTAAATCAGGCCCTCGGATAAAAATGCCACGGCGTTCCAGGGCTTCCGACCGCGTGGCGTGAACTACGACTTCGTCGTCATCGGGGGAGGCAGCGCCGGATATGCCGCGGCGCGAACCGCAGCCGGCGCCGGCCTAAAGACCTGTGTCATCGAGGGGGCCCGTGATGTAGGAGGGCTCTGCATCCTTCGCGGGTGCATGCCGAGCAAAAGCTTGATTGAATCTGCCAACCGCTTTCGCGCAATTGGTCACGCGCCCGAATTCGGGCTTCGGGTTGAAAATGCGCAATACGATACCGGCGAGATCCTCGCGCGGAAACGGAGGTTGATCGATGAATTCGCCCAGTACCGCCGCCAGCAACTGGAAGAAGGAGATTTTGATTTTGTCCGTGGGACCGGGTCGTTCATCGACACGACAACTGTGCGCGTCCGCCATCTCGGTGGAGGCGAGGAGACCATCACCGCAAAATCGTTTCTCATCTCCACCGGATCGGAGATTAACTTTCCCGATATCCCCGGTCTGAGCCGAGCAAGTTGCCTCACCAGTGACGACGTGCTGGACCTCGCAGCGATCCCAGAATCTGTCATCGTTCTCGGGGCAGGACCGGTGGCCCTCGAACTTGCTCACTATCTTCACACCTTTCGGTCCCGGATCACGATCCTGCAACGCAGCGCACAGGTTGCGAAAGGATTTGACGAAGATGCAGCTAAAGTCGTGGAGCAGAGTTTCCGCAAACGCGGCGTGAACATCTTCACGAAGACGAAAATCCTGCAAGTTGAGAGCAATGGGACTACCAGCCGCGTCATCTTTGAGCATGAGGGAACCCGCCAAACAGTCGAGGCCGCGGCGATCCTTAATGCGCTGGGGCGTAAACCGAAGGTAGCCGGACTTGGGCTGGAAAACGTAGGGGTCGAGCTTGCCGATGGAGTTATTGCGGTTAACGCTCATCAGCAAACCTCTATACCGACTCTCTTCGCGGCGGGAGATTGCTGCGGTCCCTTTGAAATCGTCCATATGGCCATCGAGCAGGGAGAACGAGCCGCCCGAAACGCCGCGCGATTGTTACAGAACGACTCGAAGCTGGAGAGCATGGACTATCGGCTGAAGCTTTATGTCGTCTTCACCCAGCCGCAAGTGGCGGTTGTCGGCCTTTCAGAGTCGGAAGCGAAAGCAAAGAACATCGACCACCTCGTAGCCAGCTATCCATTCTGCGATCACGGAAAATCCATCATCATGGACGAAATGGACGGTTTCGTGAAACTCCTCGCCGACAAATCCACCCGCGAAATCATTGGAGGTTCAGTTGTCGGACCGGACGCATCGGAGTTGATTCACGAAGTCGTCGTTGCCATGCGTTTTCATGCAACGGCGGGCGAGCTCGCCACGACTCCGCACTACCACCCAACCCTGAGTGAGATCTGGCTCTATCCGGCTGAGGAGTTGGCGGGAATATCACCCGAATCGGCGATTATCCTCCCCGGGACCCACAAGGCCGCCCACTCGTAAGCGCCTGAAGGATTGACCTGATGGAAACTGGGGGCTAAACTCGGTAGAGATCTTCCCTATGAATTTGAATAATCTGACCAGCGGTTTCGTGCCTGAAACTACCTCTACGTCGTCGAAGAACGTTCTCGCCAGCGACGTGGACATCAAGGGAACGATTAAGTTCGAGACCGAGTTGATCTTCGACGGCAAGCTGGAGGGTGAGATCTTCTCCGAAGACGGAACGCTCACGTTGGGCAAGAACGCCGATGTTCACGGGGAACTCAAGACGAAGTCCGTC
This sequence comes from Terrimicrobium sp., assembly GCA_036519995.1. Lineage (GTDB taxonomy): Bacteria > Verrucomicrobiota > Verrucomicrobiia > Chthoniobacterales > Terrimicrobiaceae > DASTFP01. Next base: position 5,480 of record DATDKN010000066.1, read on the forward strand.
GTCGTGTATGGCAGCGTCAATGGAAACATTTCCGTCTTCGAGCGCGCGGAACTCAAATCAACTTCCCAGCTGACCGGAGATCTCAAAGCGATGCGCATTGTCATCGAGGAAGGTGCCATTTTCGTTGGAAAATCGGAGGTCACTCCGAAGTCAAGTGCGGAACGTTCCGGAATCTCCGCGGATCACGACCAAACTCGCAAGATTCAGCCCGCTCCTGTTACTGCATAGCTCCTGATGCCCCAGCTCCCGCGCAAGGCGCCGTCCCGCTGTCCGCACTGCGGGTTTGTCCAGGACGAGCCGGAGCACCTTATTTCCACTTACTGCCGCGGATGTGGCAGCTACTATAAGGTCTCGCCACCGAGCGCGGGCTTAGCGAGATACTCGAGCGAGGTCCGCACCCGGATCAGGCGTAGGCTCCCCAAGGTCCCCCCGCGTCAGGTTCGCTGCTACCATTGTGGGCAGGCTCACGAGGTCTCGGGGTGTGCGCGAACCACGCTTTGTCCCGAATGTAATGCAGCTATCGAACTCTCGGATGTTACCGTCTTTTCGAGCACGACAAGGCCGATAGATACAAGAGGCAATCTGATTATTACTCCGTCTGGATACATCAGCAGTGCTCTTACCGTCTGCCATGAGGCCCTCATCGCCGGGAGGGTGAGCGGAACCTTGGTGTCCGAGACGGTCGTGCGCCTCGTCTATTCCGGGCGACTCAGCTGCCAGATAAAGGCAAAATCAATGGTCATCGAAAAAGAGAGTCGTGCGGAGCTCTCCTATCCAATCGAGACCAATGAGCTAATCGTGTATGGCCAGGCAGCGGGAAATTTCGAATGTGCCGGACGCATCTGGATCGACAAGGGAGGTCTCATCGAAGGCCGAATTGCCGCGCATTCCGTCATTGTCGAACGCGGAGGAGTTCTCCTCGCGGAGAGCTCGGTCCGACCGACGGTCAAGGAGGATTCAGTGACACACGACGACGCCTTAGATGTCCTCGTCGATGGTGATCATCCTCTGCCTGCCTAGTCCTCGGTCTCTTCCGGCCGCGGGGGTAAGAACGGAACAATGGCATCGAGCTGAGCTCCGGCCGTGCGCGCAGCGGGCGAACGAGGATAGCTGGAAACAAGATTGGAGAAAACCTCGCGTGCTTGATCGAACTTTCCGCTCCGCATCAGGATGCGGCCTTCCAGAAGTGCGGCGAAAGGCGCGGCGTAACTGCCGGCGTCTTTTTCCTTTAATGACCGTAGGGCAGCCAGAGCCTCGTCGGTTTTTCCCGCCACCGACAAGTTTTCTGCGAGACCGAGCCGCGCCCCACCCACCAATGAACTCTTCGGAAACGCACTTAGAATCTTCTCATATTGCGCAGAGGATTCCTCCAGCTTGCCCTCACGTCGCAACGAATCGGCCAGAAGAAAGTAGGCGTTGGCGGCAGGTGCCGAACCCGGATACCTTTCAATCACCTCGCGCCAGGCGGCAGGATCCTGGGCTTGGGCGAAGAAGGCAGCCGCAGCCTGGCGTTGGCTGTGAGCTCTGATAAACCAGATCGCCAGCGCCGCCGCTACCACGAGCGCAAGGCCGACGCAGACGAGAATAATCGAGCGATTCTTCTCCCAGAAAAGCTCAGCTTCGAAGCCTCCGACGTCGTAAACGCGATCGTCGGCGGGAGGCTGGTCGCTTTTCGCCATCTCGCTAGCCCCCCACCTCTGCGCGAGCAGCTTCCGCCAGCGGCGTGCTCAGGTAGCGCTCGCCCGTCGAGCAGGCTACCGTCACGATCAATTTCCCCGCGTTCTCCGGACGTTTGGCCACCTGGATGGCAGCCCAAACATTCGCCCCTGAACTGATGCCCGCGAGAATACCTTCCTCTTTGGCGAGCCGGCGCGCCATAACAAAAGCATCTTCATTGCTTACCTGGATGCATTCCGTAATCTGCGGATCGCCGTTCTCGCCCTTGAGATGGAGATTATTAGGAACAAACCCCGCGCCTGTGCCCTGAATTTTGTGGGGGCCGGGCTTGAGCGGTTGACCCGCGAGTGTCTGTGAAATCACCGGAGAATCCTTAGGTTCCACTGCAATCGCCTGGAAAGAAGGTTTACGCGGGCGGATGACCTCTACGCAACCACTTATCGTCCCGCCGGTGCCAACCGCGGCCACTAGAATGTCGACCTTGCCTTCCGTGTCCTCCCAGATTTCCTCGGCCGTGGTCTTGCGGTGAATCTCGGGGTTCGCAGGATTGTTAAACTGCTGCGGGATCCAGCAATTGGGCGTCTCTTTGACGATCTGCTCGGCCCGCGCGATCGCTCCGCGCATTCCCTCAGCGCCCGGCGTGAGGACGAGCTTTGCGCCAAGCATGGCGAGGAGCGTTCGACGTTCGACGCTCATCGTTTCTGGCATGGTCAGAATGAGCTTGTAGCCTTTAGCCGCGGCGACAAAGGCTAGGGCAATCCCTGTGTTTCCGCTCGTTGGTTCAACGATGATCGTGTCCTTGGTGAGGATCCCCGCCGCTTCAGCATCCTCGATCATTGCCATGCCAATCCGGTCTTTGACGCTGCCGAGGGGATTGAAGAACTCGCATTTGAGCGCGATCGTCGCATCGACGCCATCGATAACTTTGTTGAGTTTTACGAGCGGCGTCCTGCCCACGGTTTCGACGATATTGTTGTAAATCCTGCCCATAGCGCGTGTTGAGGTTTGGGGATGCGAAAGCTACACAAGCGAGCCTACCCGGGCAACGGCATATTTTTGCACGCAGCGGCAGGGTTCCTTTTCCGCTGATCGTCGATCTAACGCCGATTCGAAGGAGGTTACTCCACGGACTCGGGTTGACAAAATCTTACTGGCTTTTCGTAGATGGCCAGAACGATGCAACCAGCTTCGCTGACTACACGATGCCGGGTTCCCGGAGCGTTTATCGTCAAAGTGCCCGCAGTGGCCGTCCCGTTTTGATCACGCTGCGAGCCGGAGAGTACCAAAATATGCTCATAACCGATATGTTCGTGCAACGGAACCATGGCCTCGCCCTTATACCGAAGGAGAGCCGCTGTCGGACCGGAGACCCCGTCCCCGTATAATCGATAGATCTCCACGCCATCGCGAAAGGGTTGCCAGGGAATCGCGCTGGTCTTCTCAGAGATCTGAAAGAGGTCCGTCAGTTGAATAAGCGGATAAATCGGCGAAGCGTCCGGTTCCACGATCGCTGAAACTACTTCCGGATCTCCGCGGTGACGAGATTTCTCTGGAGGTCATCGAATCCTCCAGGCGTGTGTCGAGGCGGATGTCACGTCTGCGACGTAAATTTGGCACGCAAGACGCTTACAGATGCACGGAGACGTGCACTCTACCCTTCCTCAATGATCAACGGCGCCATTCTGAGCATTGAGGCCGAGCCGTACCCCTATGAGATCGACTTCGCACATTGCGCTCTGCTCATTATCGACATGCAGCGAGACTTTCTTGAGCCGGGAGGATTCGGAGAAATGCTTGGCAACGATGTCTCGCAGCTCCGGCGCACCATCGAACCGAATCGACGCCTGCTTCAAGCCTGGCGGGCGACCGACCTGCCCGTCATCCATACTCGCGAGGGGCATCGACCCGACCTCGCCGACCTGCCGCCGGCCAAGAAGATTCGCGGGCGCAGCAAGACTTCCATTGGGGACATCGGCCCAATGGGACGCATCCTCGTCCGCGGCGAGGCAGGCCATGATATCATTCCGGAACTCTATCCCCTGGCTGGCGAACCGGTCATCGACAAGCCCGGCAAAGGCGCTTTCTTCGCCACCGATCTCCACGCCATCCTCCAAAATCGGGGCATTCGGCAACTCATCGTCACGGGAGTAACGACGGAGGTCTGCGTCAATACGACGGTGCGCGAAGCAAACGACCGTGGCTACGATTGCCTCGTTCCCGAGGACTGCGTCGGTTCTTACTTCCCGGAATTTCAGGATATGGGACTTAAGATGATCAAGGCCCAGGGCGGAATTTTCGGCTGGATCTCCCACTCGGACAAGATCCTCGCCGCGCTGACATGAGGAGAACTCCAATCACCAACAAAGCACTATGAGCACACGCACGACGAAGCCGAAAATCTGGGTCCCCGGAGACTGGAACGCCTTCTTCGGCTTTGGAACCAATATCCTCGTCAACTTGCTAACGCTGACAGCGCTGCTGCGCTTCGTTCTCAAAATGCCCGATGATATCGTGTTCGGCCGCATTCTGCCAGCGACCGGCCTGATGCTATGCCTGTCTACACTCTACTACGCGTGGCTGGCTTATCGACTCGCCAAACAGACGGGTAGAGACGACGTCTGTGCTTTGCCGTCGGGTGTCAGTGTGCCGCACATGTTCGTGGTTACCTTTGTGATCATGCTGCCGATAGCTCTGGCTACCGGCGATCCCGTTAAAGGATGGGAAGCGGGCCTGACGTGGGTGTTTGTCCAAAGCTTTGTCCTCATGATTGGAGGCTTCACTGGGCCGATCATTCGGCGGATTACTCCGCGCGCCGCGCTGCTGGGGACCCTGGCCGGAGTTTCGATCACCTTCATCTCGATGGCACCGGCAGTTCAAATGTTCATGACGCCCATGATCGGGTTTATCTGCTTTGCCATCATTCTGCTCAGCTGGTTCGGTGGCGTTAAGTATCGCGGAATTCCCGCGGGCTTGGTGGCTATCGGGGTGGGAACGTTGATTGCTTGGGGTTCGACCGCTGTGGGCCTCAACTATGGCGGCATGAGTCTGAAAGGCCTGACCGATGCGGTGGCCAATTTTGGCTTTCGAGTGCCACTGCCGGCGTTCGGCCATGTTTTCTCCGGCTTTGAGTTCCTCGGGGTGATCCTCGTCACCGCAATCCCTTTTGGAATTTACGATCTTGTGGAAGCACTCGATAACGTGGAAAGCGCTGCTGTTGCCGGCGACGAATTTCCAACGACGCGGGTGTTAACGGCAGACGGAGTGGTCAGCTTTATTGGCTGCCTGATGGGTAACCCATTTATCAACGCCGTTTACATCGGGCATCCCGGATGGAAGGCCATGGGTGGACGGATCGGCTATTCCGCAGCCACCGGCATTGCGGTGATTCTACTGTGTTGGTTCGGGACAATTTCCCTCATGCTCGCGCTCATTCCGACCATCGCCATCCTGCCGATTCTGCTCTACATCGGGATGTTGATCGGTTCGCAGGCATTTCAAGAGACACCGAAGAGCCATGCTCCGGCCATCGTTCTTGCCCTTACACCGCACCTGGCGCACTGGGCCGTTACGCTGATGAATGGCGCGCTGGCCTCGGTGGGGACCTTCACCGTCACGGAGGAGCTCACCGCAAAAATGAAGGATCAAGGAGTCCTCTACAGAGGTCTCGAAGTTCTCGGAGGCGGCTCGATTCTCGGGGGATTGATCCTCGGTGCGATAGCTGTATGCATCATCGATCGCAACTTCATGAAAGGCGCCGGATTTGCACTCGCGGGAGCCATATTGACGTTCTTTGGCTTTATGCACGGGCATCAGATCGGCATCGCCCACGATCCGACCGTAGCATTCAGCTATCTCATCGTCGCGGTAATCTTCGCCGGTTGCGCCAAATTGGTCGTTCTCGACAGATCAAAGGAGACCATCGCCCCCGGGCAGGCACTCCCACAGTTGGCCGAATAGTCGTCGCACGCGAAAGCCTCCGCCCTCAGCCGGACGACAGACGGTTCACAATTCAGCCGGTGCGTTTAGGAGTTCCGCAACGCGCTTCAAGAGACGTCCGGCAGCTCCGCCATCGAGGACGCGATGATCGAAGCTAAGCGTGAAGGCTGCTTCGGTTATTGGGACGAATGCATTGTTTTGCGGTTCCCAATGTGGCACCACCTGCCCGCAACCCATGCCGAGGAGCAACGTTTGCTCCGGTAGGGGAATCGGCGTCGCGATCGTCAGACCGAACACGCCATAATTTGTTACCGTCGCAATCGAGCCGCCCGTCTCGCCCGCGGGAAGGCGGCGTTGCCGGGCAAGATCAACCAGGCGGTCATAACGTTCCACCAGATCGACAAGTCGGAATTGATCGGCATTGCGGATGACCGGGACAAGCACACCATCCTCAGCCTCCACCGCAAATCCGATGTCGATGGAGCGTGGATGAATGATCCGATCGCCGATGAGCCTGCCGGCGGGCGCGCTGTTCTCTGAAAGCGCAATCGCCAGAGCCCGCAAGGCATACAAAGCTGGCCCCGCCTTGTGCGGCCCGCTCGCTTTGCGGTGCGAGAGCATTGCATCCAAGCAGACTGGCAAGACGACAGTGGCCAAAGGCCGCGTGGCGCTGCGGCGCATGGCGTCGGCGACCGCCACGCGCATCGGAGAGGCAGGACTAATGCGGTTGCGCTCGAGAGCCTCGAGAAACTTCTCCAGGTCCTCTATGGTCACGCGCCCGCCCGCTCCGCTTCCGGCGATTCCGGCCATGTCGGCGGCGTGAAGGCCCAGTTCGGCCATGCGCGCCTTCATTCGCGGCGACAAAAACGTGGCGCCTGTCGCATACGCCGGCACCGGCAATCCTTTCACGGTCGGTTCGACTTGACTTGGGCCGGCGGGCATGGCCTGGCGTTGGGCTTCTTTCCTCTGAGGCGCTTTCGTCGGTATTTCCTCGAGTCCCAATTTGGCTGCCTCCTGGGCATCGACTTCGACATATCCGAGGACCGCTCCGACCGGATAGCTCTTTCCCTCCTCCACGAGAATCTCGGAAAGATGGCCGCTGCAGGGGGAGGTTACCTCCATGACGGCCTTGTTGGTCTCGACTTCAATCACATTGCTGTCGGCTTCGACCATCTCACCCTGCGTGAAGAGCACCTTGATGATTGTTGCTTCGGCGATTGATTCGCCGAGCTGTGGCATGAGAATGGGGACGAGAGCCATAGGTTTACA
>DATDKN010000067.1:0-6159 GCA_036519995.1 Terrimicrobium sp.
AGGTGAGAATGGCGATACTTTCAGGATAGTTCAGTTTCAAGCCGCGCTCTTGGCGGCGGCGTGCAAGGTCCGCCGCAACGACGACCATCAGCTTTTCCTGCTCGCGGGGACTAAGATGCATGAGAAAACTTAGCGACTACACAGTGAGGTGTTCTTTGACGACCTCGTCAGTCAGCTCGGCGACCGAGCCTCTCGCCACGACACTGCCTCGGTCGAGAATCGCGAAGTTGTCGGCGAGTTCCTTGCAAAAGTCAAGATACTGCTCGACCAACAGGATCGTCATGGAAGTCTCGGCATTGAGCAAGCCAAGCGCCTTGGCGATCTCGTCCTTGAGCAAAGTTCCTTCGTGCGGTCCCTCCTTGCGCAATACCGCAAAGGTGTCGTTGACTTGTCGAAAGGCGCCCGAATCGCGATGTGTGCCTTCTCGCTGTAGCGCTCTGATCTGCTCGGTCAGAGTTTCCAGCAAATCCGGCTTGGGGTAGTTCCCTTCTTCCTTGAGCTTCTTGAGTGATTGGGCCGTTTCGGCGAGCAGCATGGCTTCATTGTGGTGGCCCCCCCGTCGCAGCAACTTAATCGCTTCCCCGATCTGATCGATAATGTTGGGCTGGATACCTTCGGTCGGCTCATCCAGAATGAGCACCTTGGGTTCGGTGAGCAAGGCTCTGCCGATGGCCAGCTGCTGTTGTTGACCGCCGGAGAGCATGCCGCCTTTGCGCGGGAGAAATTCCTTGAGAATCGGAAAGAGGGCGAAGACTCGTTCGAGAGTCCGCTTGGGTTTCTTTCCCTGGGCCACAGCGCCCACAAACAGGTTTTCCTCCACAGTGAGATGCGGAAAGATGCCTCGACCTTGCGGGACATATCCGATACCGGCGCGCGCGCGGGCATCCGCCGGCAGTCGTGAGATGTCTTTCCCATCGAAATGGATCCTTCCGCTGGTTGACTTATGGAGGCCGACCACCGTCTTAAGCGTCGTCGTCTTGCCAACGCCATTGCGACCCATCAGGCAGAAAACCTTGCTGTCGGGAAGCTCGAGGGTCACATCTCGAAGGATGCGCGAGCCGCCAATGGAAACGCAGAGATTTTCGATCGCGAGCATGATTTCGTGGCAGGCTAGTGCTTCTTCTTTCGACCGAGATAAACCTCGATGACCCGCTCATCATTCTGCACCTGGTCGAGGGTTCCATCGCAGAGAACGTGTCCCTGGTGCAAAACCGTGACCTTGCTCCCAAGCTGGCGAACGAAAACCATGTCGTGCTCGATGACAATGATCGTATGCTGCCCAGCCAGGCTGAGGAGAAGCTCCCCAGTTTTAGCCGTTTCCTCGTCGGTCATGCCGGCTGCCGGTTCATCCACCAGGAGAAGCTGAGCGTTCTGGGCGAGCAGCATGCCGATCTCGAGCCATTGTTTTTGTCCGTGAGCGAGATTTCCAGCCTTGGTTTCGCCACGGTCCTTTAGGCCGATGATCTCCAGAACCTCGAAAATGCGCTCGCGTTGGGCGGAACTCACGCGTCCAAAGATAGAACTCCAGACGCCGCGGCTGCCTTCAAGGCCAAGGAGGATATTCTCGAAGACGGTGTGGTCGGAATAGACGCTTGGAGTTTGAAACTTGCGGCCGATGCCAAGTCTATAGATTTCGTATTCGCGCAGCTTGGTTACCGGCGTGCCACAATATTCGATGCTACCCGAATCGGGCCGGGTGCGTCCGGTGATCAAGTCCAGGAAGGTGCTCTTGCCTGCGCCGTTCGGTCCAATGATCGTCCGAAGCTCGCCCTTATCGAGATAGAAGTTGAGATCGTAAATGGCTTTGAAGCCGTCGAAGCTCTTGTTGACCCCCTCGGCCGTGAGAATGAAATCTGTTTTCATTCTGCGCTTGAGCTGGCTGCTCCGCTGGCCGGCACGGCGACGGCTGACTCCCGCCTTTGGAAGCGCTTGCGCAGTTCTTGAATTTGTCCCGGTATGCCTACGATTCCCTTGGGCATAAAGAGAACGATCAGGACGAAGAGACCACCAAGGATGATGAGCCAGAGGTCTGGATATGCGCGTGTTGCCCAGCTCTTGAGCGCATTGACGCCGACGGAACCGATGATCGGCCCAATGAGAGTGCCGCGCCCCCCGACCGCCACCCAGACGACCGCCTCGAGCGACTTTTCCGGAGACATCTCGCTCGGGTTGATAATTCCTACTTGCGGCGTGTAGAGCGCCCCGGCCAAGCCGGAGATGACCGCGGCGTAAACGAAGACGAAGAGCTTGAAGTTTGCGGTAGCGTAGCCCGAGAAGAGGACACGGTTCTCGCTGTCGCGAATCGCCCGTTGTACCTTGCCGAACTTTGTCGTCGTGAGCCAGCGGCTGAAAACATAAGAACCGAGGAGCAGCAACCCACTGAGCATGTAAAACGCACGCTGCGTTGCGGCGCTATTGATATCATAGTTTAGCACGAACTTGAAATCGGTCAGGCCATTGTTGCCGCCGAAGGTAAAGTCGTTCCGGAAGAACATCAGACAAGCACCGTAAGTGAGAGCCTGTGTAAGGATTGAAAAATAGACTCCACGGATGCGCGAGCGAAAGGCGAGAAATCCAAACACAAACGCGACGATTCCCGGGACCAGGACCACGGCCGCGACGGCAAACCAGAAGCTGTGGAAAGGCACCCAATGCGAGGGCAGCTTGTTATAACCGAGGAAGACCATGAAGTCGGGTAGCTCACTCTTGTATTGTCCCAGCTTCCCGATCTTCAACATCAGATACATGCCAAAGGCATAGCCCCCGAGCGCAAAAAAAAGGCACTGCCCGAGGCTAAGCAGACCGGTAAACCCCCACAATACATCCACGCCGATCGCCAGAACCGCATAAGTGAGGTACTTGCCATAGAGATTGATGGTAAAGTTAGAAACGTGCAGCGGATTCGTTTCCGGAACGAAGGCGTTCAACGCGGGAAGAATTCCCAGAATAACCACGGCTGCGATGGCTATCCCCCAGACCTCGAACCTACGGACTTCCGAGCGAGCCATACTAGCCCTCGAGACTGCGGCTACGTGTGGGAAATAGACCTCCGGGCTTCCACTGGAGGAACAAAATGATAGCAGCCAGCACGGTTATTTTTCCCATGACAGGACCAAGAACCGGCTGCAGCGCTTGGTCGAACACGCCGATTCCTAAAGCCGAATAGATCGTGCCGACGAGATTTCCGACGCCCCCGACGACCACTGTCATGAAGCAATCCACGATGTAGCTCTGTCCAAGCCCGGGTCCAACATTGCCAAGTTGAGAAAGGAAGGCTCCGGCGAGTCCGGCGAGTCCGCTCCCTAAGGCAAACGTCAACATATTAACCCGCTCAGTTCGGACTCCCATACACGAAGCCATGTCGCGGTTCTGCATGACCGCCCGGATGAGTAAGCCGAGGGGAGTGCGCGTCAACAGCAACCAGACGAGCAAGACAATGGCTATGGCGAAGCCAATCACAAAGAGGCGGTTCCAGCCCAAAAGCACGTCACTGATGGTAAAGTTTCCACTTAGCCAACTCGGCGAATAGACCTGGACGTTATTAGCGCCAAACATGAGACGGAAGAGTTGTTGCAGCACAAGCGACACGCCCCACGTCGCCAAGAGCGACTCGAGCGGACGGCTATAGAGAAACCGGATAATCCCGCGCTCGAGCGCAATTCCGACCAGGGCGGCGACGACAAACGATATCGGAATCGCAAAGAGAAAGTAACTCTCGTAAAGCGCGCCCCCAAAATGCAATCCGGGAATGTTTAAGTTGAGGCCAAAAAAGGGCAGGAACGCTCCCGCGCCAAAGATATTCTGCACAAGGTATGTTGTGTAGGCACCGACGACAATGATCTCGCCGTGAGCCATATTTATCACGCCCATCAGGCCAAAGGTGATGGCCAAACCCAGAGCCGCGACCAGGAGAATCGATCCTAAGCTTAGACCTCGAAACAGCGTGCCCCACAACTCCACCACACGCAAATACCCTTCCATGGTCGCGACCGACGTCTTTGCTGCCGTCGCTACGTCTGGATTGGAATCGCTGGAGAGCTTCTTCACAAAATCCAGACTGCGAATGACGCGATTCTTGGAAAGATAATCGATCGCCGTGATTTTTGCGGCCGCGTCGGTTCCCGCCAGCCGTGTGATGGCGATCGCCTCATGCAGAGAAGTGACGACCGAAGGATCCTTCTCCACCGCGAGTCGCGCTTCGAAAATTGGCAAGTAAGCGGGATTCTGGGTCATGCCTAACTTGCTCACGGCAGCTCGGCGGGCCTGCGGATCGGTCCCCGCGATCGAAAGCACATCGAGCGCGTTCTTCATGGTCCGGCGAAGCTTCGTCGTCGTTTCCACGGGGGTCGTCTCAGCCGCCTCGATGGGCTTCCCATCATCGATGCGCATCGCTTTGCCGTCCGCTCGCAGAAACGGGATCGTTTGTCCATCGGTGCCTTGGTGGATAAAGACCGCGCCGTCGCGCCACGCATTCAGCACCGCGGGAACAACATCGGACTCGACCGCCTCGAGCTTGCCGATCAGCTCAACCTGCTCTTTGACGTTACTGGAGAGAATTGCCTGAACGAGCAAGCTTCTCGCGGTCGCGTCATCCGCCCGCACCACCGGCGTGAGGAGACACGCAAGGACCGCGCAAAGGCTCGCTACCGCTGAGCGCGGAAGGAAGCCCAACGGTCGCTGGCGATCTCCGGAGCCTCGTGGCGAAAATCGGCCTGACTTATGGCGTTTTGGACGACGCACCGGCGCTCGACACCTTAGCCTCTTTAAAGGTTCCTTTCAGGAAGGGCTCGCCGGTGACTTTGTCGAACGAGTCGACAACTTTGAACTGGCCGTTCGCCTGAGTCTCGCCAATGTAAACGTTCTTTGTCAGATGGTGGTTCTTTTGCGTGGAGACTGTGCCGCCAGGGCCGTCAAATGTAATACCTGATTCGAGCGCGGCGACAACCTTAGGAACCTCAAAGGAACCGGCTTTCTCCACTGCCTTCTTCCAGAGATAAACGCCATCATACGAGAGCACCATGGGACTGCACGTCACGCGATTCTCCTTCACGATGCCGGGCACATTTGTCTGCTTAAGCCACTTTTGGAAATTCTCGACAAACTTCTTATTATCCGGAGTGTCCAGCGTCATAAAATAGGTCCAACAACCGAGCTGACCCACCAGATCCTTGGCCGGCAAGCCGCGAAACTCATCCTCGGATATCGAGAATGAAACCACGGGACAATCTTCTGCCGTCAGTCCGGCGGCGGCATATTCCTTAAAGAAGGGAACATTAGTATCTCCGTTAAGAGTATTGATCACACAGGCATCACCGCTGGCGGCGAATTGTTTGATCTCGCCAACGATCTGCTGGTAATCGGTGTGGCCAAAGGGGGTATACTTGCCGGCACTAATGACGTTACCCGCATCATCCTTTCTGAGCCCTCCACCAATGTTCTCGATGGGAACGCCTTTGCTTAGAAGATATTCCAAGAGCACCAGGTTGGTGGTTTGTGGGTAGACATAGTCTGACCCGAGCAGATAGAATTTCTTTTTGCCCTCGGCGAGGAGATAATCCACGGCAGGAATCGCCTGCTGGTTCACCGCCTCCGCCGTGTAGAAGATGTTTGGTGAAAGCTCCTCGCCCTCATACTGGACCGCATAAAAAAGCAATCCCTTGTATTTCTCGAAGACGGGAAGGACGGATTTGCGACTCACCGACGTCCAGCAGCCAAAGGTCACAGCAACTTTGTCCTGCTCAAGGAGTTGTTTGGCTTTTTCCGCAAAGAGCGGCCAGTTCGAGGCGCCATCGACAACAATAGGTTCGAGCTTCTTGCCCAAGATGCCGCCGCTGGCATTGATCTCGTCAATTGCAAAAAGCAACACATCGCGCAAAGAGGTTTCGCTTATAGCCATCGTTCCACTCAGCGAGTGAAGAATGCCGACTTTGACCGTATCGTCGGCCGCACGCGCAGGCACTAAGGAAACTGCAAGAAGGCTGCACCAAAGCGCAGAGCGGAAGGTTTTAAGAATGTACTTCATAAGCTGCTCGTTTTGATCCTGATTGTTCTTCGGAATGTTACTTTTTGCTCGTTGCCGTCCCTGTGCCTACGCGACAAAGACCCAGACGAAGTCAAAGCAGAAAACATGCCATGATCTAAAGTGAGAACCTTCGTTCT
>DATDKN010000068.1:0-2076 GCA_036519995.1 Terrimicrobium sp.
AAGCAACGTCGATCAATTCGTCAAATAGCGGAATCCCGCTGGGCCAAGCGCGCCTGAATGATCGATGGCTGCGATCCTGAAGATTCGAGGAATCAGCAAGACCTATCCGGGCGTGCGCGCCCTGCAGGAAGTCAGCTTTGACGTCGAGCGGGGCAGCATTCACGCCATCATGGGAGAAAATGGCGCCGGCAAGAGTACTCTCATGCAGATCATCGCGGGCGCCCAGCGCCCGAGTGCCGGCGCGATCGAATTCGATGGGCGCGAAGTCCACTTCTCGAGCCCTGCCGATGCGCAGGCCGTCGGCATCGCCATCGTCTACCAGGAACTGAACCTTTCTCCGAACCTCTCGGTGGCGGAAAATGTATTCTTAGGCTCGGAACCAAGGATCGGCGGCGCCTTCGTCGACCGCAAGACGCAAAGGGAAAAGACCACGCAAATTCTTGATCGCTTAGGAATTCATTTCAACCCCGATACTATTGTCGGTCGTTTGACGGTCGGACAACAACAGCTTGTCGAGATTTGCAAAAGCTTGGTTCGAGAGCCGCGCCTGCTCATCTTCGACGAACCAACTTCAAGTCTTTCCGAAGCCGACGCGGAGATTCTCTTTCGGGTGATCCACGATCTAAAGGCTCACGGAGTCACCATGCTTTACATCTCGCATCGGTTTCCGGAGGTCTTCGCGAATTGCGACTTCGTGACCGTATTGCGCGACGGCAAACACGTGAAGACTCTCTCCATGAGTTCGACGCGAGAATCTGAGGTTGTCAGCTTGATGGTAGGCCGAGAGTTGCTCGCGTTTCATCGCAAGGAATTGGAGCCTAGCCAGGAAGTGATGTTTGAGGTCCGCGGTTTGACGAAGCGCCATCAGTATAGCGATGTGAGTTTCAAAATTCGCAAAGGAGAAATCGTCGCGATGGCCGGATTGATCGGCGCCGGACGAAGCGAAGTGGCCCTTGGAGTGTTTGGATGCCCCCCGCCGGACTCCGGAGAGGTTCTCGTTCAGAATAGGCGGGTCCAGATCAAACGCGCTCAGGATGCGATGCGAGCCGGTATCGCTCTCGCACCGGAGGATCGAAAGTCCGCCGGTCTTGTGCTCGGGGCCAGCGTGGGGACGAACGTTTCCATGGCTGTGCTTCCAAGGCTGGCGCGGGCGCAGTTTATAGATCAGAAAGCGGAGCGCAATCTCATCCAGCGTTTTGTCAAGCGGCTCAACATCCGGACGCCCAGTCAAGAGCAGAGGGTAGGTCTCCTGAGCGGCGGCAACCAGCAAAAGGTTATGATTGCCAAATGGCTGGCCGCGCAACCGAAATGTCTCATTGTCGATGAACCCACGCGCGGAGTCGATGTGGGCACAAAGGCGGAAATTTACGCACTCTTCGATGAACTTGCTCATGCCGGGGTGCCAATTCTAATGATTTCAAGCGACTTGCCCGAAGTGCTGGCTCTCGCAGATCGGATCATAGTTATGCGCCATGGACAGATCGCGGGGGAATTGAACCGAGCCGAAGCGAGCGAAGAAAAGATAATGCATCTGGCAGCACTTGGGAGCGAAGCCGACGAGCTTCCCCAATAGACTCGTCCCCCTTTCTCCTGATGCGGCCCTACGGGTCGCCGAGGTTAAGCCGTGACGACGCGGAGCAGCCTTGGCAGCGCTTATTTTGCCGCTGGGGCAGGCGTGGTCGGCGCTGGCGCGCGGGCGAGCATTTGCTGCTTTTGGCGGCGCTTACCGGAGATCGAGTCGACCAGCACGCCAAGGAAAATCACCGCACCCATGACCGCAAAGTTCAATGAACTTGGAATACCGAGCAGGTTGACCAGGTTCTGCAACACCTGCAGCAGGGCTGTGCCAATGACTATTCCAAGGATTGAACCTTCGCCTCCCCGCAGACTGCAGCCCCCGAGCACCGCCGCAGCGATAGCGTAAAGCTCGTAGGTGGCGCCGTGGTTTGCGGGCGAGATCGAGTTGGTGTAGAAGGCGATGAGAATACCGGCCAAGGCGACGAGCAGCATCTCGACGATATAAGTGCTCATGATGATCAGCCGGCTGTTGATGCCGGAGTAACGGGCGGCGTCCTC
>DATDKN010000069.1:0-9080 GCA_036519995.1 Terrimicrobium sp.
ATTGAACGCTCCGGAATGTGCAGAAGCATTTCCGTCGCCTTGCCAGCGAATTTGGACGGCACCGGCGCGCACCTCTGGGGTCCGCAGACCTTTAAAGAAGTCGCGGTATGCGGAGAAATCCTTAGTGCGAGCTTGGATCTCTCCCCAGTAGGTATGAGGGGCGTTGATCTCCAGATTGCCTTTGGCGCGGACGAAATCCTCACCGCTCCAAAATTCGCATTGCGTCACTTGGGCCTCGCTGCCGGCAAAGCTCACTTCGACTCGCCCGGAATCAACGGGCCGTTTTCGAAAGCCCATTTGTGATCCCTCGAGCGTCAGGAAGCCGCCTAGCTTGCTCGCCTGGCCGTTGATCGAGCCGCTCAGGCTCATTCTCCCGCTCATCTCGTCGAAGGGCGACCCAAACAAGCCTGCCAACGCGCCAAGATCGTTAATAGATGCCGTGAGATGGAGCAAAAATGGGGCTTTCGCCATTCCTAGCCAGCCTTGATCGAGAGAGAACTCGCCGCTGCCGGCGAGGGTATTCTCCTTTTGCTTGAGAACGAGCTCGCTTACAGCGACGCGGCGATGGATCATGCGTGCGCCGAGTTCGAGAGATTCCCACCCGCGCTTGTTCAGTCGGAAGCCGTCGGCCGCAAGCCGCAGCGAACCCTGGCCATCGAGAGCGCGTTCCGGAAGGCCGCGGAAAGTAAACTTCACATCGCGGATGACCCCCTCGAGGTCTCCATGGTAGCCCAACAGCGCCGCGAGAGGGACAATCTCAATATTCGAAGCCGAAACCGCGGAATTGACCGCCATTCTTCCCTGCTCGGAATTCAAGGAAACATCGAAACGCAAAGAGCCTCCAAAGAGCGTCGCCTGAACACCGACCGCGACGCCGCCGGGCTGCGCCAGTTGGACCTCCAAGCTGTCGAGTTTAACCCCTTCCCAGAGATCGACGCTTGCAAAGTAAATTGTTCCATCCTTCCATGCGGTTATTCCCTTCAGGGAACCAAGGCTTTGATTCACGGGCCCGGCGCGGAGCTCAGCACCAACTGCTCGAAATTCACCGAGACGCTCCTCACTAAAGTCCGCCGAGACATCTTCGAAAAAGTAGGATTGGCCGGTTGCGAGGAACTCGAGATTTGCGCGCTGGACAGCTACATACTCGGGTAGATAGCGCAGCATCCGTTGTCTCTGGCTTCGTTGTTCTCTCTCATTGGCCTGCCGAACCAGAATGCGTTGGCGGTTATCTCCACGCCGTAGATCGAGCACCGCGCGGACGTCTTGAAGGATCACGGAGCGAAAAACCCGGCTTTCGTCGAAAAGGATGCTCCAGAGTGGAACTAGCGCCAGTTCGACGCGAGCGGCGTCGACCGCCGTTTGAGATTCGTCGGCATTCGTGGCGCGAACGCGTACTCGCTCAAAGACAATCGGCTGCGACAGATGGGCGCGAATTTCCCCAACTTCGAGCTGCAACCCGGCCTGGCTGGCTACCCGCTCCGCCGCGAGACGAAGGATCCACGACAGGACCGGCGGATGAACCAACCAGATGATCAGAGCACAGCCGGCCAGCATCAGCAGACTTCGCCATGGAATCCGGCGCGCCCTTGGACGCTCGTCAACCAACGTGTTCATCCAATGGCCATTTACCACATTGTGGGGGTCCGAGCACGTAGAAGCTCCCTCGGTTTCCGACTTGATGCGCGAACTGGCGGCGCTTAGAGAAAGGGCCAAACGCCGGGAGGCCTTGCGGCCATTATGAGAAACAAGAACTTTAACGACTGGGCTGTCGCCCTGATCGTAATTGCCTGCAGCATCATGCTGTTTTTGGCCCTGGCTTTTGCGTTGAGCGGCAAGGTGCTCGGCGCGCCTTCGCGGCCGCTGCGCGTCAACTTTCACGATGTCACAGGGGTGACCCTCGGTTCTCAGGTTAAGTTTGCGGGGGCGATCGCAGGAAAGGTTTCCAGCATCCGGATGCTTACGCCCGAGGAGCGCACAACCACGGGGGACCCCCTCAATGCGGTCCAACTGCTCCTGGCGCTCAACCCGGGGGTGCCGCCGCTTCCTTCAGATATCAGCGTTAGCATCGCGGCCGACACCCTGCTCAGCGATAAGTTCGTCCTCCTTTCCGGGGGGTCTGCCCAGGCGGGCCCGCTCGCGGCAGATGCGGTGCTTCAAGGGATCCCGCCAACCACCTTTGACAAGCTCACTCGCGAAATGGATGGTGCGATCGAGAGTCTGCGCGGCGTGCTCAGCGGCACCAAAGGGGAAGCCGGCGACATCTTCGATCAGCTTCGGCGCTTGCTCTCGGAAGCTCAAGGGCTCCTCGCGGCTGCTCATCCGGTGGTGCAGGACGCGCAATCACTTCTCACCGAGGCAGCGCCTGTCGTTCAGGATGCGAAGGCTCTTACCACGGACGCTCGACAATTGATTGCTGACAACAAGGAGCCGATCTCCCAGGCGATCCAGCAACTCAATAAGTCCGCCGCCGCTCTTGAGAGGCTTGCGATCAACGGCAACAACCTAGTGGCCGACAATGAGAAGAAGCTCAACGCGGTCATTTCCGACTTCAAGATCACCTCTGAGAATTTGAAGGTGACCTCCACCTACGCGAAAATCCTCATCCGAAGCCTCTCACAACGTCCCTCCCAGCTCATCTGGGGCACCTCAAAACCGCCGCCATTGCCCAGCGAACAGCAAATTCTGAGGAGCTCAAAGCCTCTGCCCACGAATTGATTGTCGCGACCGCGCTTTCGAGAATTCGGATTGAACCTCATCACCGCCGCGGATAATCTGCACGACGTGGTGAGGTTGGCGATGAAACTCGTAAGCACGATATCTGCCGTGCTGGTCTTAGCCTCTGCGACTTTCACCTTCGCCGCGCAAAGTTACATCGTCGTCGATAATCAAACCGGCATGATCCTGAGCTCCCAGCGGCCAAACGACAAGTTGCAGGTGGCCAGCTTGACGAAGATCGCGACTGCCATGGTCACGCTCGATTGGGCGCAGCTTAGCAAAGCCGATCTCAGTCAAATGGCCGTCATCTCTCCACAAGCGGTCCGCGCCGGTGGGATTAACCCAGTCGGATTGCAGGAGGGCGACTCCCTCAGCCTGCGCGATCTTCTCTACACCGCGCTAATGGCTTCCGACAACATCGCGGCGACTGCTCTCGCCGAATTCGTTGGCGCCCGGCTCCCCAACAATCAAGGGCTCGCGCCCATCAGCAACTTTGTCTCCCACATGAATGCCTTGGCCCACACCCTCGGCATGAAACGCACGCTCTTTCTTAATCCGTCAGGATCCGACAACGTCGAAGGAACCCTCCCGTACTCGACGGCTTCGGATATGGCCCGGCTCACGCGCTACGCCTATAGCGAGGCGGATTTTCCTTTTTTTGTCTCCCAGAAGTCCCGAACCATTCACGTCTTTCGCGGCGGCGTCGACATGCCCGTTGAACTCCGCAATACCAATGAACTGCTCGATCGCGAGGGAATTGACGGAGTGAAAACCGGACGTACTGGGCGAGCCGGAGATTGTTTGATTCTCTCCTCTGAGCGCCGACCCGAGGTTCAGCGACAGGGTGAGGCCGTCTACATAACTCCCCGGCGCATCATTATTGTCCTCCTCGGTTCACAGGATCGCTTCGGCGAAGGGCTCGCGCTGGCACGCCAGGGTTGGGGCCTGTATGAGCAGTGGACGGCAGCCGGTCGACAGATCAAGAAAAACGAGGCGCTCTAAGCCATGCAACAAACGAAGATAGGCATTCTAACAAGCGGGGGAGACTGTCCCGGCCTCAATGCGGTGATCCGGGGGGTGTGCCGTGCAGCTTACAAGCTCAAATGGGAGGTGCTCGGGTTCAAAGATGGCTTCGAGGGTCTTTTACCTCCGGGCGATTATGTGCTGCTCGATCGCCCGCGAACGTCGGGCATCATGCATCTCGGCGGAACCATTCTTGGGACCACGAACCGCGGACACTTCGTTGCGAAGGTGGCGGCCGGTGAGCGAGCCATGATCCCGAAGAAGGTGATCGCAGATGCCAAGGCAACTTTCGATAAACTCCAACTGTCGGCACTCATCGCGATCGGCGGCGACGGCTCACTTTCGACCGCGCTCCAGCTCCACGAGGAAGGTATTCCAATCATCGGCGTTCCGAAGACGATCGATAACGATCTCGAAGCGACGGCGATGACCTTTGGTTTTGATTCGGCGGTGGCCTGCGTGGCCGACGCGCTGGATCGATTGCATACCACGGCGACGTCGCACAAGCGCGTCATGGTCCTTGAAGTTATGGGGCGGCACGCCGGATGGATCGCTCTCTACGGCGGATTTGCCGGGGGAGCGGACGTGATCCTCATCCCGGAGATTCCCTTTGACTATGACAAAATCGCAGAGGAGGTCATGCGTCGTGACAAGGTTGGGGCAAAGAGCACGATGATCGTGGTGGCCGAGGGAGCCTCCCCACGCGCCGGCAGACAACATCGTCATGCCACCGCGAGCGGAGAACACCGCCTCGGCGGCATCGCCGAAATCGTCGGATCCGAAATCGCCGAGCGAACCGGCAAGGAGGTTCGAACATGCGTTCTCGGTCATTTACAACGCGGGGGTGCGCCCACCGCGCTGGACAGAATCCTGGGAACACGCTTCGGAATAAAAGCTGTCCAGCTCATCACGGAAAAAAAATTTGGCACAATGGTAAGCTATCAAAACTATCTGACGCTCGACGTTCCGATTTCGCATGCTGTCAATCGGCTGCGTCGCGTGGATCCTGAAGGTCAGATGGTTGAAACTGCGCGGGCGGCAGAGATTTCCTTCGGCAACTGATGGGCCCGACCGAAGCGTTGCGCGCGGCGGTACGCGATGTGGCAGATTTTCCGAGGCCAGGAATTCTATTCAAGGATATCACTCCCATCCTCGGCAACGGCACTCTTCTGCGCACTGCGATGGACTGCTTGGTGGCCGATTGCATCGATCAAGACATCCGGAAAATCGTGGGCATCGACGCACGCGGATTTCTCTTCGGGGCGACGGTTGCCGATCGGCTCGGAATCGGGTTTGTCCCGATCCGCAAGCGAGGGAAGCTGCCATGGAAGACGGAAACTCTGGCCTACAAGCTCGAGTACGGAGAAGCCGAAATGGAAGTTCATGTCGATGCCTTTGAGCCGGGGGAACGTGTTTCCTTGATCGATGACTTGCTGGCCACTGGCGGCACGGCAGCAGCGGCCTCCAAACTCATCGCAAAGGCGGGAGGGAACGTCGTTCAGGCACAGTTCTTGATTGAGCTTGGCTTTCTCGCTGGGCGAGCGGCAATCGCCCCGGTGCCTACGAAGTCCATTCTCCTCTATTGAGAAGGAAGCCGGCAAGCTTCAGAGGATGTTGGCCAACTTTTCTCGGGCCTTGCCGATAATCGGTAGTCCATGCGCGAAGCAGGCGATGTCGAACGGCAACGCGCGGAGAGCACGCAAGGAATGGAGCAGCAACGGCAGGTCGGCACAATATTTCTCGGGCAAGACCTTCGGGCCGTCGAGGTTTGTCACCGCATCCCCGATCACCAGCACCCCTAATGCGTGATAGGCCGTCTCCCCGGAACTCCCACCCGGCAATGCGATCGCCCGGAGCGTCTCCCAGAGGAGTTCGCCATCGCTGACCACGCGGTCCAGAGGGACCATGCCTTGCGCGCCGTTTGGCGCATAAATCGGCACGTCAAGCCGCTCCTTTTCGTAGAGCGAACCCCGAAGATGGTTGCCGTTGGTTAAGAGCACGGCGGCGACTTTGTCGTCGCTGACCATTCTCTCGATGGCCTGTTCTTCGAGACGTACCGGATCGATCAAGACAAACCCGTCCGGCGTCCGAATGGCGGTGCTCGTGCAATCCGTCTTACACTCGGGATTGTATCCGTGCCAAACAAAGAGATCGCTGGTAATCTGATGGAAGTCAGGAACGGGCTTCATCGTCGAACGGCGCGCGGACCGAAATTCTTGCCGATCATCATTTCACAATAGTTCCTCGCAGGCGACTCAATTCGGCGCGCCCTGCGGCCGTCCAAAGAGAAATTGTCTTGGGATGACATTGGCCTTTTAATGGTTCTCCGGGGTCTTCCATGCATGAGCTCATCCACGATATTGCCCTTTGCATTATCGCCGCGTGGGCTCTTGGAGTGCTCGCTCAATTCCTCCATCAACCTGTCATCCTGGCCTATCTGGTGGGAGGATTCGCCATCGGGCCCGCCGGATTTGGTCTCGTTCAAGGCCAGGAGTCCGTCTCGATCATTTCGGAACTTGGGCTGATCTTTCTGCTTTTCATGATCGGTCTGGAGATCGATCTCAAAAAGATCATCAGCGCGGGAACGTCAATCCTGGTTACCGCGGCGTCGCAAATCCTCGGCGGCACACTCGCCGGGGTCGGCTTTTTCTACCTGATCGGTTTTCCCATCACGGTTGGACAATGGGATGCGCTCTACTTGGGAATCGCCGCCGCGCTCAGCAGCACGGTCATCATCGTGAAGATGCTCTACGACAAGCGGGAGCTGGACACGCTCCCCGGTCGTATCACCCTGGGCATTTTGGTTCTGCAGGATCTGTTCGTCATCGTTTTCCTCGCGGTCCAACCGAGCTTGGACGAGTTGGAACCAGGAGCTTTCATCTTGTCGCTGGTTCGGGTGATCGTTCTGGTGGCGAGTTCGCTAGCGATCAGTCGCTTCGTCTTGCCTCCGCTTTTCCGGAGCGTTGCGCGGCTTCCAGAGCTTGTTCTTGTCGGCGCGTTGGCGTGGTGTTTTTTGGTCGGCGAGCTGGCTGCGCGAATGGAGCTTTCTCGAGAGATGGGGGCGCTAATCGCCGGCGTGTCGATCTCGACATTCCCCTACGCGCTCGATGTCACCGCGAAAGTCACCAGCCTGAGAGATTTTTTTGTGACTCTGTTTTTTGTCGGACTTGGGATGACGGTTCCGGTGCCGAGCGGCACCTTGCTTACGGGGGCGTTATGGTTCGCCATTTTCACGGTCATCAGTAGATTTATAACCACATTTACGCCCCTCTACTTGCTCAACCAGGGGCTGCGCGCCAGCTTGCTGCCGGCGATCAATCTGAGCCAGATCAGCGAATTCTCTCTCGTGGTGATGGCGCTCGGCTTGGAGGAACATCACATTGCTCCGGAAACCAAGGGCCTGGTTTCCTTCGCGTTTGTGCTGCTGGCAACCGTGAGCACGTTTGGGATCACTAAGTCTGACGGATTGACCAGAGTCCTAATTTCCACGCTGAAGCGCACCGGACTTCGCGATCTGGACACCTTCGGGCCCACCAGAAAGGCTGAGGAATTGGGCGCGGCAGCCGGACACAAAGGCGGAGGGCCGCAAATTCTCCTAATCGGCTTCTTCCGCACGGCAAGCTCTCTCTTGGAAGAACTGCGCCAAAAGCGGGAAGACCTTCTTGGACAGGTTGCCGTCGTTGACTTCAATCCTCTTGTTCACGCGACTCTCCGGCGGCGAGGAATCAAAGTGATTTACGGAGATATCAGCCATCCGGAGACTCTGGTTCATGCGGGCGTGACTTCCGCCCAAATTCTCATCTGCACCGTTCCTGACGCGCTGCTCAAAGGCACAACCAACGCCAGGCTGGTCCGGCACCTGCGCGAGCTCAACTCTGAGGCGAAAATCATTGCCGTCGCCGATGTCCTGGCTGACGTGAGTCCCCTCTATCGTGCCGGAGCCGATTACGTGAGTGTGAGTCGCCTGGAGGAGGCAAAAAGCCTCTGCGAGGTGCTCGAAGCGATCGAGAGCAAGCTCCTTGATGAAATTCGCTCAAAGTTGGACGCCCGCCTCGACGGACGCGAGGAAGTCCTCCCTTAACGGCGCAAGGCATTGTGACGACACAAAGGCTGATGGCCGGGAGGAAAACGAACCTTTCACTTAAGCTGGAGATGCTCTAGATAAGGGCATATGTGCCCGGAAGCACATTTACTGAAGGAGATTCCCCTCTTCGAACTGCTCGATGATCGCGAGCGGGAAGATTTGGCCAATCGGCTCGAGGTGGAGCGTTTTGCGGCTGACACTTCGATTTTTCAAATCGGAGATCCTGGCGACGCTGTCTACATCATCAGCGCGGGCGAAGTGGAGATCTTCTTCCGAAACGATACGGGTGAGCAGATTACTCTCGAACGCTCGTGTAAGGGCGATTTCTTCGGCGAAATCTCCTTTCTCGATGGGGGTTGCCGCAGCGCATCCGTCCGCGCAACTACCGAGACGGAAGTTCTCCGGCTCGATCGCGACGATTTGGCGAAGTTCTTAGAATCTCGCCCTTATGCAGCCATGCATCTCCTCGCAGCGATGGGGCGAAGGTTGCGCACCACCGTGGAAAGACTGCGCCACACCGCGTCTCGAAACGTCAATGCCCAAATCGCGGAGAGCCATAGCCTCTTGCACAAGATCTTCGATGCCATCGCCGAGTTTGCGGGCAGCATTCCGTTCTTGATGATTCACGTGGTCCTCTTCGCAGCGTGGCTGACGGTGAACTCCGTGCAGATTCCGGGCATTCCTCAGTTTGATCCTTATCCCTTTGGCTTTCTTACACTGTCGGTCTCTCTGGAGGCTATTTTCCTCTCCGTTTTCGTGCTCCTCAGCCAAAATCGCCAAGCTGCGAAGGACCGCGTGCGCTCCGACATCGAATACGATGTCAATCTTAAGGCCGAATTGGAGATCGCCCACCTGCACGACAAGCTAGATCGTTTCACCGGCGAGACGTTGGGCCGGTTGGAAAAAATTCAGAGGGAGCTGGCCGGGCGTTCCCGCGAGGAACGCTCAGGCGCAAGGTAAGCACATCAAGGCTGCTCCTTCTTTCGCTTAGCATTCAAGACGGCCTCGATCCGCCCAAGGGGAAGGGTATTGATCACATCCTCGCGAGATAGCCATCCCTTACGAGCGGCACCGACGCCAAAGATCAAGTTCTGCAAACTCGAAACGGAATGGGCGTCTGGGTTGATGACACACTTGACACCCTTTTGCTTGGCCAGCGGCCACCAGCGCCAATCCATATCGAGGCGGCGCGGGTTGGCGTTGAGTTCGATCATGGTGCCGGTTTGGGAGGCCGCTTCGATGACGGCAGCAATGCTCA
>DATDKN010000070.1:0-3990 GCA_036519995.1 Terrimicrobium sp.
GTGTTCGATGAGGACGGCGCAGGCTCGGCACTGTTGCTGGCGATAGAAGATGTCACCCAGCGCCGCGATACGGAACGGGAAAAAGACGAGCTACTCCGACAGAAAGAAGTTCTGCTGCAGGAGATGCAGCATCGCGTCGCCAACAGCCTCCAGATCATCGCCAGCATTCTTCTGCTCAAGGCTCGGACGGTGCAATCCGAGGAGATTCGCCTGCATCTGCATGATGCCCACCAGCGCGTCATGTCGGTGGCGACGGTGCAACAGCAGCTGCAGGCCTCGGGATTGAACGAGAGCATCGAGATCGGGCCCTATCTCTCCAAGCTGTGCGACAGCCTTGCAAAGTCGATGGTCGGTGAACGTCGGCCACTCTCAATCAAGGTGCAAGCGACCTCTGGCAGGGCGGTCTCCAGCGAAGCTGTGAGCCTTGGGTTGATTGTGACGGAACTCGTGATCAACGCGTTGAAGCACGGGTTCCCTGGCGGCGAGACCGGTGAAATCTTGGTGAGCTACGACGCTCGAGCGTCTGGCTGGCGCCTATTGGTATCGGACAATGGCGTGGGACCTGGAGGCGAAAGCGCCGAGAAACCCCACATTGGTCTTGGCACAAGCATTGTTGAGGCGCTGACACATCAACTCGACGCTACGGTCGAGAAATCCAGTAGTCCCCAGGGGACCACCGTCTCAATTGTTGCGGGCGCAGCCGCCTAGGCTGCGTGTTCGTTCCGGCTCGCGTATTCTGGTTCTGGATGTGGGGGGCTCCCCGGAGCGATCCTCTCCGTGCCAGTGCTGGCAATCACGAAAAATCATTTGCGACCGGGTTCGCCGCTGGCCGCCTTTGGACACTTTCTGGAGGGATGAGAATTATCCACCTCCGAGTGATTGGCAGGCCCCGGCGTATGGCGGGAGTCTCGCGCCGACTAGGCGACGTGTGGATAAGTTGAGGTTTCCTAAATCGCCTCGACGCCGTCACATTAAGAGAGCAGTCTTCGAATCGACCGCGTCGCCACCTCAAGGCAGCCGGGTACAATTCCAGCCCTTTAATAGAAGCCGTCATCCTTCAACTCGGAGGAAGGAGGGTAACATGCGTGTTCAAGACATCGTCCGAAACGCGTGTCCGATCTGCGGATCACTTTACAGCCGCGATTGAACCACACCCAACCCATTCCGAATGGGAACTCCATACATATCGATGTGTGGTTTGCGGACCGGTCAAAACCACGTCCGTTCGACCACGTTCGGGTGGATTGACGAGAGCGGCATAGCTTCTAATTCTGCAGACAGCGGCGAGCCAAGCCTCTCGCAGCCCTTACCGGGTTGCGCGGGCGGATTTCGAGGAAGCGGTGAAGCTCCGACTCGGGCGCATCATCACGCTTCGCCAAAAAACACTTCGCTGACTAGTACCAGCGCCCTCGGCCGTACCACCCGCCGCCGAGCACCAGCAGCACAACGATGATGATCAGAAGTGTCGTGGTATCCATATTCTGCCTCCATATGGTTTTGTAAAAGGCCCCGAACAGGTAGCCCTGTCCGAGGCCTTAAGCTTTTACAAGATACTTGGGCCCGGCAGTTCACGCGGGGAAAGGTGGACGCCCCAGGTCCAACTAAATGCATAATTCGCGCTTCAACTATTGGTTCCATCCAGGGCGAAGCTCGCGCTGTTCGATATGTCGTTGTGCATGCTTAGGACCATTTCGCGGTCGCAAGTGTCCCGGGTCGCTTTCCTCGATGGCTTCCTTACGGGGTAAATTTCGTCCGCTTTGGGTCATTAGCGACATTTCACACGTTGATTAGGCATGTCCGCTTTTCGGCCGGAACCAGACCTCGCGACGCAATCGGCTGAACGTCCGCTAAGTGGCAACAGCGGACATCCTAGATGGCACCGCGGGAGCGCACCAGCGGAGCGATTGCTGCGCCCGGTGCAGCCGGTTTTGCTATGGTAGCCCACGTATCAGATCTGCGCCCGTCTGCGGTTTGGTGATCTGTCGGTGTGACCGATGCAGCACTTGGCAGCAGGCCTAGCAATGAATGTCGGCTTTTAACTCCAATGTTGACCGTCTAGGGCACACGTGCCCAAGGACGTACAAGACTGAGGCCGTTGTAGTTGGCGCGGGCGTTGTTGGGCTGGCTATCGCGCGCGCCCTTGCGCTCCGCGGCATCGAGGTCTTTGTAATCGAAAAAGCAGGTGGCATTGGATATGGGACCTCCTCGCGAAATAGCGAGGTCATCCATGCCGGCCTGTACTACAAGCCAGGCAGTTTAAAGGCTCGTCTCTGCGTGGACGGCCGTCGTGCCCTCTATCAATATTGCAACGAGAAGCGCCTGCCCCACAAACGATGCGGCAAGCTCGTAGTGGCCGCCAACGCCAGCGAGGAAGCCTATCTGGACCAACTGGCACAAAAGGCGGAAGCGAATGGGGTCGAAGAGTTTGAGCTGGTCAACACCGCAGGGCTGAAGGCGCTCGAGCCAAGTTTGCAAGGACTGAGCGCGCTGGTATCGCCTTGCACCGGGATCATCGACAGCCACGCTCTTATGCTTTCCTATCAGGCCGATATCGAAGCAGCGGGCGGGACGATCGTTTTCCAAACCCCTGTATTGGAAGCTGCTATCGACGGCCATGCCGTTAAACTTCGCACGGGCGGGGTCGAGCCCGCTGAGTTGGAGGCCTCATTGGTTGTCAACGCTACAGGTCTAGACGCCTGGGATTTCTCCTCCCGCGTAACCGGGCTCGAAACGGCTACGATTCCGGCTCGATACCTGGCAAAGGGCAGCTATTTCGGTTTGACCGGTAAGGCTCCTTTCCGCCACCTGATTTATCCAGTGCCAGAACCAGGCGGCCTCGGGATTCATTTGACCCTTGACCTAGCCGGCCAGGCGCGATTTGGACCCGACGTGGAATGGGTCGATAGAATTAGTTACGATGTCGATCCACAGCGCGGCCGATCATTCTATGCCTCGATCCGCCGCTATTGGCCCGGGCTTCACGACGGCGCGTTGATGCCGGCCTATTCAGGAATTAGGGCGAAGACAACAGGTCGAGATCAAGAGCCCGGCGATTTCGTCATCCAGGGTCCGAAAGAAACTGGCCATCGGGGCTACATCGCGCTCTATGGCATCGAGTCCCCGGGGCTGACTGCGTCGCAGGCGATCGGTGACTGCGTCGCAGAGTTGGCACTAGGTTAAACAAAAATCTAGCTATCCGAGCTCGGACAGGATGGTGATCGGCCTGAGTTGCGCTCACCGCGCGGCATGACGCGAAAACGTGGCGCAATAAGAGCAAGGAAGCGATGACTGACGCGTGGGGCAGACTTCACGTGGAAGTTTTGGAAGACGAGATCATCATCACCCCGCCGTTCACGAATTACACCGTGTACTACAAGCCGGCAAACACCCCGGGGCTTCTCGCCAAGAACTTCTCGACGAAGGATGATAGTCGCGTCCCAACGACCCAGGCAGAGTTCCTCGAACGGGCCTGGAAGCTCGCCAACGACAAGGCCCGAGAGTAGCCTTCAGACCGCGGGGGGTGCCTCTCATGCGCTGCGGCCCACTCGGGCGAGCTCCTCGGAAGTGACGAGAACGAGGCCAGCGTCATCAACGCTCGTACCAGCATCGTAAGCATCGCTTGCGACCTGCTCAATAAGCTCACGATAGGCCTCGAAGACCTTTTCGTCAGTGCCCTCGAAATGAACGCGTTCGGCAAGATCTCGCAGCGCCTCGTGGCTCACCCTACAAAGAACTGGGCGCTCCCCATCCGACATCCAGAACTTGATACCGTCGCAGGCCGTCAAGTCATCAATGTGCCGCTCTAGAGGCATCGCCCTGCTCCTCATTGGTAGGAGCCAACGCTACTCTCTTGGCACTGGAATTGGTACTGGACGGCGAGGGACGATGTGGAGGAGAAGCTGGCGATCAACCCGGGTGCACGGTGCTCACTGCCCATCTTGTTCTTGCGTCGCCTGAAGTTCCACAGGCTCGATGGTCACCATCTCGACG
>DATDKN010000071.1:0-3265 GCA_036519995.1 Terrimicrobium sp.
CTGGTGGTTTTCCTCTGCCGGCCCGGAAATCAAGCGCAATTTAGTGTGTCGCTTCGCGAACAACGCACCGACAACCGGCCTCTTCGCGATCTGCAAGTTTGGATCGTCGAGAACCTGCGGAGTGATCTTTCAACACCGGCGTTGGCTGCTCGCGTCGCCATGAGCGAGCGCAACTTCCAGCGGGTCTTTACCAGGGAAATCGGAAAACCGCCCGCCCTCTATGTCGAGGAGGTCCGCCTGGAAGCCGTGCGGCGAAAGCTCGAAAGTACCAACCGTGGATTAGAAGAAATCGCGTCTGTCTGTGGCTTCAACAGCGCGGATGTTATGAGCCGGTCGTTTCAGCGCCATCTCCAAACGACCCCGGCAGAGTATCGTGCCCGCTTTCGCACCAGCGGCGCGCAGCCTCTTCCGAAGCGGAGAAAAGAGCCAAAAACCGCGAGAAATCTTAGCGAGTTTGACCGTCGACACTAAGCTTAGCTCCGTTGCAGGTTCCGAAAACTTCGCCGTGAGTGTAGCGGTGCCCTCAGCGCCGGAAGGGCCCTCGACCGTGAGAACACGGGTCGCTGTAGGAAAAGCGCGACCGTGCTGACGGTGTCGTCACCAAGCACGGAAAAGGTTTGACCTGAAGCAGGCGCATCCGGCTTGTGGGTTTCGCGCCATAAGCTAGACTGGCTGGGGTTACGGCACGCCCCTCCAGCGATGCAAACGCCTCCGTTCAAAATTACCCTCGGCGAGCCCTATCCCCTCGGTGCTACTCCCTCGAAGAACGGCGTCAATTTTTCCCTCTTTGCGCAGCATGCCACGTCGGTGCAGTTGCTCTTATTCGAGAGTTTTTCTGATTCGATCCCGCAGCAGGTGATCAACTTGCATCCGGTTCTGAACAAAACGTTTCATTACTGGCACGTCTTTGTCGAGGGGGTCAGACCAGGTCAACTCTACGCCTATCGACTGGATGGACCTTGCGACCTTAACCAGGGCTTTCGTTACAACCAGAATAAGGTCCTGCTCGACCCCTATTCACGCGGCGTGGTCTATGGCCGGAACTGGCGACGCGATCTCGCCTGCGATGGTTCGGACAATTGTCAGAGCGCGATGAAAAGCCTCGTGGTCGACGCAGACATTTACGACTGGGAGGGCGTGAAAGGACCCGACCTTCACCTTTCTGATTGTGTGATTTATGAACTGCACGTCCGCGGCTTTACGCAACATCCTTCTTCCGGAGTCGCCCACCCCGGGACCTTCACTGGTTTGATCGAGAAGATCCCCTATCTAAAGGAGCTTGGGGTTAACTGCGTTGAACTCATGCCCGTTCACCAGTTTGATTCGACAGAAAGTCCCACCACTCACCCCGAAACGGGCGAACGGCTTACCAACTACTGGGGCTACAATTCGATCTGCTTTTTCGCTCCACATCGCGGCTATTACACGGCCGATTGGGAGAAGATGGAGTACCTGACGGGTTTTCGTGACCTCGTGAAGGCGCTCCATAAGGCAAAAATCGAGATCATTCTCGATGTGGTTTTCAATCATACCAGCGAGAGTGACGAAACAGGCCCGACCATTTGCATGAGGGGAATAGACAATTCGGTCTATTACATGCTCGATCCAAACGACCGCTCACGCTACCTAAACTACACGGGGACCGGCAACACGGTGAACTGCAATCATCCCGCAGTGCGCCGGATGATCCTCGAGTGCCTACGCTACTGGGTCGGCGTGATGCACGCGGACGGGTTTCGTTTCGATCTTGCCTCCATTCTCTCGCGCGACGAACTAGGCCGCCCGATGCAAAATCCTCCGCTTCTTTGGGAAATCGAATCCGATCCAGTTCTTCACAAAGCCAAGATCTTTGCCGAGGCCTGGGATGCAGCCGGGCTGTATCAGGTCGGAGGCTTCCCGGGCGAACGATGGGCCGAATGGAACGGGCGCTATCGCGATGACGTCCGAAGATTCATCCGAGGCGACGAAGGACTCGCCGGTACGATCGCGTCGCGAATGGCCGGAAGTGCTGACCTCTACCAGCATCTCGCCCGTGCGCCTTATCAAAGCATCAACTTCGTCACCTGCCATGACGGGTTCACGCTCAACGACCTTGTTTCTTACAATCAGAAGCACAACCTTGCGAACGGCGAAGGCGGCCGGGATGGATCGAATGACAATCTCAGCTCAAACCATGGAGTAGAGGGGCCCACGGAGGACGAACAGATCGACTCCCTGAGGGTGCGCCAAATCAAGAACTTTGCGGCCATCCTGCTGCTTTCGCAGGGGACACCGATGCTGCTCGCCGGAGATGAGTTTCGTCGGACGCAACGAGGAAACAACAACGCATACTGCCAGGATAATGAGACGAGTTGGATTGACTGGACTTCGCTGGCAAAGCACCGGGAGTTGTTTCGCTTTTTCAAGCTAATGATCAAGTTTCGCCAGAACCATCCCGCTCTAAGACGAAGACAGTACTACTGGGGCGAGAAGGATCGTCGCGGGCATCCGGAAATTGCTTGGCACGGCGTGCAGCTCGAGCACCCCGATTGGAGCCATCAATCGCACTCTTTCGCGTTCACTTTGTCCGGCTTTGGAATCGACGCCGACATCCATGTGATAATCAGCGCTTACACCGAAGCTCTTCGCTTCGAACTGCCCGACCCGCAACGCGGAGAGAGTTGGTTTCGAGTGGTCGATACGTCGCTGCCTTCTCCGGACGATATCGCCGATGACGGAAAGGAAACCGCAATCTACGAAGCGACCTATCAACTCGCGCCTCGATCTGTTGCCGTTCTGATTCAGCCGCCGTCTGAGGCAGCATAGATTACCGAGCCGAAACAGACGAGTTGTAAGGGCGCTCGTGTCAAGCGCCCAGCGCCATCATAGGCGCTTGGCACAAGCGCCTCTACAAAGCTTCGAGTTCATCGTAGTCGCCACCTTTTGACTAACACGCCTCAAGGGGTTGTCAGGTATGGCGACCATTTAGACCGGAGCCTTCAATCGATCGGCCCCTCAGAAAAAGGCGGGTGGGCGCGAACCAGGGCCGCTGGTCGGACGATATCCTCGAAAGCTTTCAACAACGAAGGTCTTGGGATATTTCTCCAGAGGCGAGGGCAAGTCTGGGCCATCGGCAAACTCGAAAATGTCCAACATGAGCTGCATCGGATAGGAAGGAGATTGGCGGACGACCTTAATCAGCTGATCGTCGACGTAGAAAGCCACAAGCTCCGGCCTCCATTCGGCCGCGTAGGTGTGCGATTGCCGTGCGTCGATCTCGACCACC
>DATDKN010000072.1:0-4116 GCA_036519995.1 Terrimicrobium sp.
GTGCAAAAGACCGGGCAGATCGCCGTGCAGGAGGCCGAAATCCAACGCCGCGAGCGCGAGTTGATCGCGACGGTGCTCAAGCAGGCCGAGATCGAGCGGCGCAAGATCGAGATGCTGGCGGAGGCCCAGAAGCAGAAGTTGATCTTCGAGGCCGATGGCCAGGCTGCTTCCACCCGCGCGACCGGCGAAGCCGAAGCCGAGATCATTTTCAAGAAGGGCGAGGCCGAAGCCAAGGCCATGAACGTGAAGGCCGAAGCCTACCAGGATTACAACCAGGCGGCGGTCATCGACAAGCTCATCAGCAACATGCCCGAGATCGTCAAGGCACTCGCTTCCCCGCTTGCCAACGTGGACAAGATCACGATCGTGTCGACGGGCAATAGTGATGCCGCCGGCATGAACAAGATCACGGGCGACGTGGCGGCGATGGCCGCCCAGATCCCCGCGTTGTTCGAAACGCTTTCGGGAATGCGGTTCTCGGAGCTGCTTTCCAAGGTAAGACTAATTGGCGACAAAGCGCCCAAGCCTGACTCAAAGGCCTAAGGCGCAGCTAACTAACAGATAGGAGGTTTTATGGCTTTATTGGAGAGAGTATCTACGCTGATGCGGGCCAACCTGAACGATCTCATCGATCGGGCAGAGGACCCCGAGAAGATGATCAAACAGGTGATCCTGGACATGCAGAACCAGCTCATGCAGGTGAAGACCCAGGTTGCCATCGCCATCGCCGACCAGCACGTGCTGGAAAAAAAGCAGAAGGAGAACGCGGACAAGGAGGCCGAATGGATGCGCAAGGCCGAACTAGCAGTGGACAAGAAGCAGGATGACCTTGCGCGTGCGGCCCTGGAGCGCTCCATGAGTTACAAGCAGATGGCGGGGAGCTTCGATTCGCTGGTGGCGGATCAGAATGCGGAGGTCGACAATCTGAAATCGGCCCTGCACAAGCTAGAGCAAAAGCTGGCCGAGGCCGAATCGAAGAGCGATATGCTGATCGCGCAGCACCGGCGGTCACGGGCGTTAGCGAAGGCCAGCGACGCGCAGATGGTGATCGGGGATAAGTCGAAGGTCGCGACGTTCGAGCGGATGAAGAGCAAGGTGCGTCACTCGGAGGCAGTCAGCAAAGCCAAGGCTGAGATGGTCAGCGACAACGTCGAGGACAGGCTGGCGGCTTTGGAGAAGGAAGACGAGATCGAGAAACTGCTGAAGGAAATCAAGGCGCGTCGCGCCGGGTAGGGCTTGTGAAGAAGGTCTTTCATTTCGACTCGCAGGCCGACGAGTATCGTGCGGACGCGTGTGTCGTTTCGTGCTTCGACGCGCGGTTCGAGCTGGTGACACGCAAATTTCTCAAGAAGCGCGGAATCTGGTGGGCCGATCAGCTAAAGATTGCCGGAGGGGCGAAGACCTTCGCCTCTCCGGCGGAAGAATCCGAACGCAGCTTTGCGCTCGGACAGGTGCGAACCTCAATGCGGCTGCACGGGACCAACCGGGTGATGCTGATGGTCCATACCGATTGTGGAGCATACGGCGGGTTACAGGCATTCGGCGCGAATGAGGAGCGCGAGGCCGCGAATCACGAATCGGAATTGCGGAGCGCTGCGAACTTCCTGAAGAGCAACATCCCGTCGATTGAAGTAGAGTGCTATTACTTGAAGTTCACCGGAGTTTGGGCGCTCGAAGCCGCGTGAATCACTCGTACCGCGGAGCCGCCATAAGATCCACCAGGATGGCCCGGTACGCTTATCGACCGTTCATTTAGTAACCGTCGCAATTAAACGGTTCCACAACACATTGGTGGAATTCTAACTAGACTCACCCGGATAAGTGGCGTCCACGCGAATCTGTAGCGACGTTTTTTTCTCCAAGGCAAGTACTCATCGTTTTATCGACCTGGTTCCGCTCTTGTCGGTCTCCTTTCCCAGTGCTAGAACAAGACCATCTTAATGTAGGTGACTAGAGTTTGGATGAGCGATTCAGAGAAAGGAGAACACCGATGAACACGACCAGTGAAAAAAAAGCTCGTGCGTTGGGCATTAACCATGTGGTCCTCGAAGTAGGCGATCTGGACAAGGCGCTGGAATTTTATGGTGCGATTTTTGACTTCAAGCTGCGCGGCAAGAGCGATCACAACGCCTTCATCGATATGGGCGACCAGTTCGTTCAGTTGAGCCTTGGCAAGACCCAGGGGCCGGACGACAAGCGCCATTTCGGTTTCGTCGTCGATGACCGCGAACCGGTCCGAGGGGCACTGGAAAAACTTGGCTTAAAGAGCATCAACGAGCGGCTCAATTTCCGCGACCCATGGGGCAACCGGATCGAAGTCGTGTCCTATGACGACATCCAGTTCACCAAGGCATCTCACGTGCTCAAAGGGATGGGTGCCGGCAACCTCGAAAAAACTCCCAACGCCATCGAGGAGCTCAAGAAAAAGGGCATGGCTCCGGAAGCGTGAGCTGAGCTAATTCCCCTGCTTAACGCTTTTCCTTATGCACGTCATTCCCGTGAAAACGGGAAACTAGTGTGTTTTTTCGTGGCTTAGACTCCCACTTCCGCGGGAGTGACGATCTTAACCTTGCCCCAAAGCGAGGTCTCAATTTGCCCGTCGTTCGCTGAAACTCCTAACAATCCAACATCGTAGCGAGCAACCAAATCCCGCCAAGATTTCACAAAACACCGGCTTCGTGGTTATACCATTCTGAGAGTTAGTAACCGAAATGGCGCTCCGCTTTGAGGAACTGATCAAACGACATCACGACGAGAACTTCGCCTATCTTTGGCGGCTAATGGGAAATGATAGGCACCGGGATGGTAGCATGGATGTAGAAGATCTGACGCAGGACGTCTTCTTGCGCGCCTATGACAGTTTTGCGGCGGTGCGGTCGAACAGCAACCACAGAGCCTGGCTCTACAAGATTGCGACCCATTGCGCCTACACTCAATTTCGCCGAATGAAACATCAGCGCGACCAACTTTCATGGTTGAAGCACTCGGTAACCGAGTTGGAGACAGCAAGCGACGATTCGAGTCTGCGTAAAGATATGGAACAAAGAGGGCGCGCCCTGGTTAACGAGTTGCCGGCGAAACAAAAGGCTTGCATTACCTTGCGCTATCTTCAAGACCTCGATTATCCGGAGATCGCACAGATTCTGGGTTGCTCACAGGAGAGTGCGCGCGCCAACGTTTATCAGCCGATCCGTCACCTGCGTCTCGCCCTGGAGGGAGAAAAATGACAACACAAAAATCCAAAAACGACGTTTTTGTTGTAAAGCACTTGCGCTCGGCGCTGGGCAGCCCGACGGAAACCGCGCTTTCCAGCTCGAGGGAGCGCGTCAGGAAGTGGTTTGCGGCGGAAGCGCCGTTGATCCAGTGGGGTGAAATGAACTCGCCTTTAGGGCCGCTATTTGTCGCGATCAATCAGCGTGGGCTCTGCGCCCTGGACTTCGGGCGGCAAGAGAGCGAATTTTTGGAACGCTTCGATAATCGCGCGCGACTGGAAAGAGATCCCAAAGCCGTTCAACGGGTGTTGGCGCAATTGCGCGAGTACTTCGCTGGTGACCGGTCCAATTTCAATCTGCCCGTCGATATCTCAGTGCTGACGCCGTTTCAGCGGAGCGTTCTCGATGTGGCTTGCCGCATCGCGCCGGGTCAGGTCTGGAGCTACCAGCGCATCGCGAAAGAGTTAGGGCGACCTCGCTCGAGCCGGCCGGTGGGCGGGGCACTGGCACGCAATCCGATACCCATCGTTATTCCCTGCCACCGTGTCATCGCCAGCGACGGAAGTTTGGGTGGCTATAGCGGCGGATCAGGACTGAAGGCAAAAAGATGGCTGCTGCGGCTGGAAGGAGCCATATAGTGCCGCAACCCGCTCCGGCGGCCTCGGAGTATCGCGCCTCTTTGCCGGCAATCTGGTCGGCGCTGATCGCTGTTTATTTAATCTGGGGATCGACCTATCTCGCCATCCGCTATGCCGTCGAGACCATGCCCCCCTTTCTGATGGCCGCGGTCCGCTTCATCATCTCCGGAGGTTTTCTTTACGGGCTGCGTCGCTTGAGCGGCGATCCTCGGCCTAAAGCGGTGGAATGGCGCAGCGCGGCGATCATCGGAATCTTTCTTCTCCTC
>DATDKN010000073.1:0-7083 GCA_036519995.1 Terrimicrobium sp.
GGAGCTTTCCACACATCGGCTCATTAGGGTAACAAACGTTAGAATCCCGAACGCGGACATTGTGCAACCTACTACCGCTTTCTTTGGCATCCTCGGATGCAGAACGAGCGCGATACGAGCTTTGTTTTGACAGCGCCAGAAAGTGAACCTCTCGAGGCTTCAGCGGAATCGCCGGACGACTGCGAAGCAGGCGAGTCCCCTAGTGACATCGCAGTCACCCGCTGATGACATGTCCATCACTAGCCCTGCTGACATCCCTGTCACCACCCTGGTGACGCCCATGTCACCCAAAGAGAATAATAAGAAGAGAACAATTATAGGGAAAGATGCCGGCAACTCCTTCGAGTGCCCGGCCGTTAAATGGATCTGCAGCCGCTTCGCCGCCCCGCGATGCTTTGTCGGATACGACGAAGATCATCTCTGACGCCGGACGATCCACCGCCGAAGCCCACAATCCGCGCCACATTTCTGAGGATGCGCAAGAGAAGTCAAACCCCCTGATCGTAGTTCAGGTTACAAGGCATGTAGCGGCAAATAACTTCACCGCGCCGGCAGCTCGCCTCTAAGTGGGCTTTCCCTGAGGTAGGCTGCCGCATCAGCTTCCGCAAAATGTTCGTAAGCTTGCAAATTGCACAACGCATACGGAGTGACTAGCCTCCTCCGACGTGGAGAAACGCCGACCCTTGCGCCACGCTTGAAACATCTGTCGAGTACCTTGGCGCTTCTGATTGCCTTTTGAGCGGGGACGCTTGCGTGGCGAAGCGCGATCCGAAGAGATACCGGAATTTGCCGGTCACTGAGCGGTGGTCTTGAGGTGGAGTCGCAGGATGCGCTTCATCTCCGTGATGGCCTCCGAATTCTGGAAGGCCGTGGTGTGATTCGCGGGCACGATTTTCTCCCGACCGTCGCCATGATTTGGAAGCGGGGGCTGGCGACCGGTTTCTAAGCGCCCGTTGTTCTTTTCGTCCGGAAAAAAACGCCTCCAGACCGATTCGTAGGGATCACCGGCTTTGCTTTCGGGATGGTTTTTCCTCACAGTTTCCAGTGTGAGCAAAGAGCCATCGCCGCCGACGTCGAGCGCGCTCACTGCGCTGGCGATCTCTGCCAGCCATCGAGGCGCAGGTTTTCCTTCGAAGTTTTCGGGTGCGGCCTCCTGCGGCCGATAAAGCTGACTGACGTCGATGAGGCGCATGTTGTCGAACACATTCCACACTCCGCCCGATAAAATCAGCAATCTTTTGCCATCCGGACTGAACTGTGGAACTCCCATTGACCCACGGAAGACCACGGGCTCGGCCGACTCTTGCCAGCGCGCATTCTTTGCGACCTGAACTCGACCGTAGAACGAGATGGCGACGAGACGCGTGGCAGAGTCGCCTGGTCCAAAGACGATGCGCATGAACTGATCCCGAAATGTCGGTGGAAGGATTGGCTTGAGTTTTCCATCACGGGTATTGAGGGTTCGGATGCTGCTCCAGCTCGTCAGAGTAAGTTCGTCATCGCCGGGGCCGAAAGCGACGCCATTTGGTTGAAAACCTTCCGGTAATTGAATCGAATCCTGTCCGTTCAGAGATTTGGGGATTACCTGTAGATCTTCCCAGCCGATTAGCATAACCTTGCGCTCTGATGAGACGGCTGCAATGCGGCTGCGGTCTGGACTGAAGGAAATTGCCGCGATTTTCATACCGTTGAGCTGCGCCGATCGATCCGGGAGTTCTTTGACTTCGTTCTCCCCGACCTCGAAAAGATGACATTCGGCGTCGCTGCCGCGCCAGTTGGTAAGGACAACCCGATCTGAGTCACGGGACCACGCGAAGGTCGTCGTACGAGTACCTCGAAGCCGCGGAATCTCCAAATCCGCTCCCGCAGACTCGTATGTCTGATGCTGCGCCGTCCATCGCCACTTCTGGACTTTGCAGGGCTCGTATCCTCTACTGGCATCAGCGGGAGGCGCTCGGGGCGGCGGCGCGCCTTGCACAGCAGTCTCCGCTATTGCAGCCGAAGCGAGAGTCGGAGGAATAATGAGAAGCCATTGCCCGTCGGGACTGAAGGAGGCGAAGCCAGGTTGCACTACCTGTTGATCGTTCGGTTTCGGCTTCTCAAATAAGGATCGGACGGGCGACAGCTCGTTCCCTTTCCAGCGCAGCAGCTGACCGTTGCCCGCCACGGCGAAGATTTCATTGTTGCTTCCTCCCGAGGCGAAGGTTGCTGCTAGTAATGCATCTTGCCGATAGAGTGCCTCCGCCCCTGCGGTCGGCGGACACCAAACGCGCTGCACCAACAGATCGCGAGCAAGCCTTGCTGCCTCTGTATCCTTAGGATTGCAATTCAGAGCAAGGGAGAGGTTTCGGAGCGCGGTGACGTTTTTTATCGAATTCGTCTCGTCAACCAAATCTAATTTCGCCTTGTTTGTGAAATTCCGACCCTTTTCCTTGAGATTCTGAACATCCTCGTAAAGGAACCAGGCGAAAGTTGTGATAATAACAAGAAG
Source organism: Terrimicrobium sp. (assembly GCA_036519995.1). GTDB lineage: Bacteria > Verrucomicrobiota > Verrucomicrobiia > Chthoniobacterales > Terrimicrobiaceae > DASTFP01. Next base: position 2,492 of record DATDKN010000073.1, read on the forward strand.
AACGAAGGCCATGGCGCCGAAAATTCGTTCCCACTTGCGCGCCCGGGTGATCGCCTCCGCTCGCGCCCGTTCCGCGTCGGCACGTTCGCTTTCAGCCTTGCGTAGCCGTTCCTCCTCTTGCGCGCGTCGTCGTGCCTCTTCCAGCTTCTCCGCCTGGCGCTTCTTGGCTTCCTCCAGTTGCTTCCTGCTGCGCTTAACGAGCAGCTGTGCGCCTGGAGTCGCGCCGAGAATCTTCGCCACGGGTGAAGCCAGATATTCCTCCGCTTCACGCAGCGCCAGCTCATCGAGGATTTCGTCAGGATTTTGAGCCGCTCGCTCCTCGAGCTTCACGCGGATTTTCTCTGCCGCGTCGTAATCCGCCAGCCAAGCCTTGTTCGATGTCTGCACAGGCTCGATGAAGCGGTCGTGCGTGAGCTCATGCGTAATCGTTCCGCCGCGATCTTCACGACGAATGAGGTGAGCTTCCTCGAGGCAGTTGAGCGCTAGCCCGGGGATGGTCCCGGGTGCCCCGCTCGCTCCGCGAACCGCGAGGCCGCGGGTGCCGGTGGGCGTAATCAAAGCCTTGTCAACCCAGCGCCGCAGCTCGCCTTCGCCAATGTCTCCCTCAGCCGCTGCTTTCTTGACGGAGCGATCGTAATAATGAGCCAGGGCATGAGTCACGTCACCGTAGCGGCCGACAAAATCTCGCGTGATCAGGTGAGGCGATTGGGAGTTCGCGGAACTGCCATCCTTCCAATCCTCTTCCAAATTTTCCCAGAGTGATTGGCAGGCGACCTGGAGTTGCACCGGCTCGACAAATTCTCCATGCGCTTCGCGGAACGTGTCCCCCTCGCTGACCCGGATTTCGGAAAGCTCCGCCAGCAGTTTCTCGGCGGCGCCGGCATCGAAGGACAAACCGCGGCTTTGAAAAGGTTTCACGACAGCCGAACGAGCGGAATTACCTCGCAATCGTTCGAGATGCATGCGAGTGCGCAATTTTTCCGGGAGCAACTCGGCGAGCGGATCCAGTTGCGCGATATACTCTTCCCGCATCACGAAGACGACCTTGAGCGTGGGAATTTCCTCTTGCGCTTGGGAGAGTTGTTTGAAGAACGGACCGCGCTCCTGCCAGCGGTGAGTGTTGGCAGTGAAGAATTCTTCGAACTGGTCGAAAACAATCACCATCGGAGCCGCGCTTTCTTCGTCGGGTCGGCAAGGAGGCACGAGAGTCTTGAGAAACTCGGCCAGTGTCGTCTGCGTGCATTCTTCCGCGGATGCTCCGTGCCATAGGTCTGCCGTCCAGTGTTGCAGCGCGTGAAAGACGAAGATGTTGGCGACCTTTTCCGCAGGAAGATCGGCTGGAAGCACGCCGTACACGCGCGCCGGAGGCAAAACCTTATAGGCCTGTTCCACAAGGCGCGGAATAACACCGGCTTTCAGCAAGGAAGTTTTGCCCGCGCCTGACTGTGCATAAACCAAAATAGCGCGGTGTGCGACGACGAGGGAGAAAAGTTCCTCCAGCTCGCGCGTCCGGCCGAAGAAACGATCGCGATCTTCGGTCTCAAAGGGGCGCGGCCCAACAAATGGCGAATCGCTCATGGGCGTTTGAACGCTTCCCAGTGCATGCGCAAATCGTCACAAAACTCCTGGCAGCTGCCCCAGTAAACCCTGATCTTCGCATTGGCGAAATACGAGTTGAGATAGTTGATCGCGTTCTGCGCTTTCTCCAGCGGCCGGCCGGGGGCATCGGAAGGATCCAATTGGACCGCGATATGAGTATTGCCGCTGTCCCGAAGTCTGTTTGAGAAGAGGCGGAACAGAACCAGAAAATCCCAGTCCGCCAGAGTGTAACCAAGGAAGAGGAGAGTCCCGCCCATGGCTCGGTCCACCCGGTGGGCGAGCAATTTGTTGTCACGTGAGACGTTGATCAGAAACTCGAAGTAATCATCTTCTGTCACAACCGCCGATTCCGCCCATGGCGTGCAGCCGTGGAAATGATACACAAGAGGATTAGCCACCGAATACTCGAACTCCGGATCGAAGCGCGGCGCGGTCTCAGGGATGTGTTTGTTCCATCGGCAGAGAGCTAAACGAGCGTCGCGCTTCGCGTCTTTCAACGCACGAAACATCCAATCGTCGAAGTTGCTTGTGAGGTAGACGGAAAAAGGAAGGCTGGCGAGAACGTGGTGCGGCTCGCTGGGAATTTCTGAGAATCTGGGAGCAGGAAGGTCTTTGTAGTGGTGTGCGTAACCTTCTCTGGGTGCCATTACGTCGCTCGTCGCGGCGACATACTTGGCCACGCGTTCGAGGTCCGTTCGATCCTCGAGGGGGTATTCGTATTCCGTTGCGAATTCAGCTGCGATGTCCGCCCTTGAGGGGTAACCGAGCTTTCCCCACTCGTCGGAGTTGGCATCGATCGGTGGGGCAGCGCACGCGCCCGAACCGATGACCGGCGTACAGTTCTTCGAGTCGATGCGTGTCAACAGTCTTTTCCACGTAGGCTCATCGAGGCCCCGTTTTTTCGGTGGGTTCGGCGGAGGAGGTATGGCTGTTTCCGTGCTCATGGTGGCTCTCTCATTTCGTCATGCTGCAAATGCCAGCCAGCGTTCCTGCAATTGCGCGCCGAATTCGCGCGCGGTGCCCCAAAAGATTTTCATCTCAATGGCGCCAAAATATTTTTCGAAATACGCCTGCTGCGCCGCGCGATTCCCCTCCTTTTCATCGATAGGCTTCAGCACAATCACGCTGCTGAACTGCTGCCGCGCACGAAGCGCCTGGAAGATGACGCGAAAATTCCAATCGCCGAGTCGATAACCAATGAAGAGGAACGTGGTTGCGGCGAAGACCCGCTGGACTACGTCGGGGAGCAGTTCCGACTTGGCGGCCATGCGCACGAGGAAGCTGAGATAATCGTCCTCCGTTAAAACCATTGATTCCGGAATGTCCATCGCGCCATGAAGGTGAAATACGAGCGGATTCGCGGGTGTGGGTGTGTAACCGGGATCTTTCTCAAAGACCGAGTCAAGGTGATCGAGCACATCCTGCCAGCGGCAGATCTCGCGGCGCGCGTCTTTCAATTTCCATTTGAAAGCCTGCAGCATGAAGTCGTCGTAATTCGTCGTGATGACGACCGGGAAGGGAAGATCCGCGAGCACGCCATGCGGCTCGCCGTTCGCGCCAAATTGAGGGGGCTGAGAATATTTAGGAGGGCCGGCGCCCCGCAGGATCTCCACAACGTCTTCTTTTGGCGCGTTCGGATCGGACTGAATGGCCGCGTATTGCGCGACGCGAACGAGGTCGCGATCCGGAAACGGATAGTCGTAGCGTTGCGCGAGATATTCCGCGACGTCTGCACCCAAGGGTAAGGCGCCATAACAGGCCCCGGCTCCCAGCAACGGCGTGCACTTCCCTGATTGGATCCTTCGTAGGAGCCGTTTCCAGTCCGCCTCTTGAAGCTCGTTCGTTACAACAGCAGGCATAAGTTTCTAATCACTTTTCGGACGCCGTGGAAAGGCTGAGGATTGGACGCCTCGGCCGATGACGCTCAGCCCATACAGAATCCGCCTTTCACATTCAAGGCGTGGCCGGTAATATACCTAGCCATGGAGACGCCAGAAATAACGCTGCGTCGACAATTTCCTTGGCTTTGCCACACCGGCTGAAGATGGGATTGCATGATAAAGGCTTGTTTCTTCTCGTCTGGCATATCTTTGCTAAGCAAATCGGCATCTAACCACCCAAAACTGAGCAGTTGCGCTGGCAGCGTTTCGTTGGGCTTCGTTGGCTTACTCCACGCATCAACTTCCGAAGCAACTCCTTTCGAAGATCCATAGGAAACACCTCATCGTGTGTCGCGAGCAATGCATAAGGTTCATAGTTCACTTCCTCCAATACCGGTGCCAGGAGGTTCGCTCGCTGACAGCGGATGATATAATTGCCCTTCTCCCTTAGCGAGATGTAATCTTAATCGTAAAGCCATCACCTGTGGAACGGTTGCTACTTTGATTGCTGATCGGCTGAGGACCCGGTCCATAACCCCCATAACCGCCCGGCGAAGTAAACGAACCCGGATAGACCTGATCCTGATAAACAGGAACAATCGGACTCGGGTAGGGCGGATTCTGACGACCACTACCGGTAATTCCTCCCGGCGCCTTATCTGGCTTTAGTTCGATGGTGCAACCGGCGAGTAGTGCCAGAACGCTGATGCAGAGTATGTGGAAGCTGATTGCTGTTTGTCGTTTCGGGTGATGCTCAAGGAGGTCTCTTTGACCGCCGAGCTGGCATATTGTATTTCGTATGTTCATTAGTAGCCCTTTCAAGTAGCTAAGAGGAGCTCGATAGTGATATGTCCGTTAGCTGTGATTCCTCTCAGTTTTGTTAGCGTCGGCTATTTCACTTTTCGCGAGTTCATCGGCCTTCATTCAATTACAAAGGCATTTGAACCCTCGTGTTTCATTGCTTTTTCAAAAGCCTATGCGGCTCGTTTTCCCTGGCGGCTAAGGATACCGCGAACGCCCTCCCCCGACAACGCGAAGAGGCTGCTCATAGGCGCAAAAGGGCAGCGCTCCACTACAGCCGATTTCTTCTATCGCAACAACTTGCCAGTCCAA
>DATDKN010000074.1:0-4157 GCA_036519995.1 Terrimicrobium sp.
ATCGGACCGTTTTACAATGCATTTCTCTCGCAGTACACTAGCGAAGCTTTTGGAAAAGGTGACGCTAGCAACAATGAAAACCCATTTCCGATTCGGCGATTGGGGCAGGCTGGTAGCGGCGGTGTCCCGCCGCCGCGAAAACCCACGACGGTGGGGACACCGTCGCTACAAAAAGGATCCGCCCGCAACGTTGGCGCGTAGCGCTTGCGGGTGTGGCACCATCGCTGCAGACGGCACGGCGGAAGCAGCTCGGCGGATCGCAAACGGGCTTGCGGTCTCTGTGGTCCCGCCGATATGCTTGGCGACCGCCGGTTCCTGCGTTCATGGAAACGATTACATCCCTGAAAACGCTCAGCGCGAACGTCGCACATCTGGTGGAGGCAGAGATCTCCGCAACCGGCGGCGTTCTTCGCCTCGCGCCTTGCTGGGTTCCGCGCGATTTCCTCCAGCCAGGCAAGCGCCTAAAACTGCACCCGGACGATCTCTATGCCTACGGATTGAACCGCGGAGGAATTGACGAACGTTGGTTCGCCTCTACGACGCCTGCGGCCAACGAAGGGCGCACGCCGGACGAGGGCCTGAGCTACGTCGTCGTTGGGGGACATCGCTTCACCTTGGAGCAGGCCGTTGCGGAATGTGGCAGCACTCTGGTTGGTGAGACGATTTGGGACAAATACAAGAAATGGCCAGTTTACTCGAAATTTTTCGATAACATGGGGCCGATCCCGCACCACATGCATCAAAATGCGGCTCAGGCTGCCTTGGTCGGACAGGAAGGCAAGCCGGAGTCTTACTACTTTCCGCCGCAACACAATTACGTAGTCAACAATTTCCCTTATACGTTCATGGGTCTCGAGCCGGGCACCAGCAAGGCGGAGGTTCGCAAATGTCTGGAGAACTGGAATAAGGGCGATAACGGGATCCTCGATCTTTCGAAAGCCTATCGGCTCAAGCCTGGTTCGGGATGGCTCATCGATCCGTGCATCCTGCATGCTCCGGGTTCGCTCTGCACCTATGAACCACAATGGGGTTCGGACGTTTTTGCCATGTATCAAAACCTGGTTGAAGGGCGCTCCATCGGCTGGGAACTACTCGTGAAATGTATACCTGCTGAATTTCACCACGACCTCGACTTCATCGTGGAGCAACTCGATTGGGAAAAAAATGTGGATCCGGAATTCAAGGAACATCACTACCTGGAACCGGTACCGGTCGCCGATTCACGAAGCGAAGGGTACTTGGATCGCTGGATCGTCTATGGTAAAATCGGTAGCGAACAATTATTCACAGCCAAAGAACTCACCCTCTGTCCGGGCGTGAAGGCGACGATCAAGGATACCGGCGCCTACGGTTTGATCTGCGTCCAAGGCTGCGGCAGTATCAACCGCGTGCCCCTCAACAGCCCGACACTGATTCGTTTTCACGAACTCACCGAGGACGAGTACTTCGTCACCGAGGAGGGAGCCAGAAGGGGCGTGACATACGAAAACCGAAGCGAAACCGAGCCGTTGGTCGTGCTTCGCTATTTCGGGCCCGAAGCAAATCCCGAGGCGCCGGATTTTCGGCGCGTGGGGGGTGGTGGTAGCTGAAATCCAATAGAAAGACGACCTTGACTATCGTTGTTCGTGAGCAATAGTGCACAACCTTCGACTCCGTGAAGATTGCACCAGCGAAACAGGGCCTGGAGTGAGTTTCCGAGTCGAAGCATTTGCATGAGTGCTGACGCCAAACCAATCAAGAGTCCATCGGCCAACGAGGGAATCAAAGCCGGCTCGAAGCTTTTGCGCGGAACCATCGCGGCGGACGTCGCTGACCGGTCCACCGGCGGCATTTCCGACACCAACAGCCAGCTCACGAAGTTTCATGGTCTCTATTTGCAAGATGATCGTGATCAAAGGGTAGCATTGAAGAAGGCGGGCAAGGAAAAGGCGTTGGGATTCATGTTGCGTGTTCGTTTGCCTGGGGGGCGAGCGACACCGCAGCAGTGGCTCGTGCTGGATGCCCTTTCCGAGAAGTTTTCCTTTCCTCCCTCGTTGCGTCTAACGACGCGGCAGACCTTTCAATTTCACGGGGTCCTCAAGGGCAACATCAAGCCGCTCATCCAAGGCATGCACGAGGTGCTGCTCGATTCCATCGCCGCCTGTGGAGACGTCAACCGCAATGTGATGGCACCGCCGAACCCGGAAAGGAATTCTATTCTGCAGCAGGTCTATGATCAGGCAAAAGGATGGAGCGAATATGCGCTTCCGAAGACTCGCGCCTATCACGAAATCTGGCTGGACGAGCAGCTGGTTGCAGGCGGGGAGCCGGAAACCGAACCGATCTATGGGCCCGCCTATCTCCCACGCAAGTTCAAGACGGGGTTCGCTTTGCCTCCGTCGAACGACGTGGACATCTTTTCGCAGGATCTTGGGTTCATAGCAATTGTCGAGAACGGCCGCTTGGCCGGCTACAATGTAGCCGTGGGTGGGGGCATGGGAATGAACCATGGCAATGTGGAAACCTATCCGAAGCTCGCAGAGCTGCTCGGGTTCATTAGCCCGGATGCGGTAAATCCCGTGGGGCGTGCCGTTCTCATTACCCAGCGAGACTACGGCGATCGCACCAATCGTCGCCACGCGCGTCTGAAGTACACGATTGAAGATCGCGGCTTGGACTGGTTCAAAGGGGAGGTCGAAAGGCTTTCGGGGGTGAAATTTGCTTCGGCTCGTGAGTTCGAGTTCTCGACCATCCAAGATCTGCACGGATGGCACCGATGCGCGGATGGGACATGGTTCTATGGTCTCCATATTTTGAGCGGCCGTGTCAAAGATGTGCCCGGCTGGTCGATGAAAACCGCGCTCCGTGAAATCGCGAAGGTCCACACCGGCGATTTCCGTCTGACTCCCTCGCAAAACTTGACTATCTCGGGAGTCACTGCCGAGAAAAAATCCGCAATCGAGGAGATCCTCGCAAGACACGGTCTTGCGGGCGAGAACAAGCGCTCCGGGATGCGCCTCAATGCGCTCTCGTGTGTGGCCTTGCCAACGTGCGGGCTCGCGCTGACCGAGAGCGAGCGGGTATTACCGGAGATTCTGGAGAAGTTTGAGCCGATCCTTGAGGAAGCTGGCCTAAACGAGGATGCCATTAGTCTGCGGATAACCGGGTGTCCGAACGGATGCGCGCGTCCGTTTTTGGGTGAAATCGCCTTTGTTGGAAGAGCTCCAAATAAGTACGCGCTCTATCTGGGCGCAGGTTACAATGGCACCCGCCTTGGCCGGTTGGTCTCGCCAAGCATCACCATCGACGAGGCGATCGAACTTCTCAGGCCTGTGGTCAAACGTTATGCTCTCGAGCGGAACGAGGCGGAAGGCTTTGGCGATTTTTGTGACCGAGTCATTCTTCCTCAGGACGCGACCATCCATAGTGTTGGCACGCCAGAGGAGGCTTCTGCCCTGATGCCGGCCTGAGATGACGCCTGAACAGATCGCAGCATGGAACGCCGAACTCCGGCGACTCTCTCCGCTGGAAATTACGCGTTGGGCGGTGCGGCAGGCGGACGGCCGCGCCATTGTCTCGACGAATTTTCGCCCCTATGAGGCGGTCGTCTTGCATTTGGCAGTCCAAGCGCAGCCTAACATTCCTGTGCTTTGGGTCGACCATGGATACAATCGTCCAGCCACTTACAAGCACGCCGAGGAACTGCGCAGACTGCTGAACCTGCACCTCCGTGCCTATCTTCCGAAAATGAGCGCCGCACATCGCGATGCCATCCATGGGCCGCTTCCTTCGCTTGAAGACGAGGAGGGGCTCAAGGAATTCAGCGCGATGATGAAACTGGAACCATTCCAGCGGGGTATGAAAGAATTGGCGCCGCGGGTCTGGATCACCGCGCTGCGCAAGGTTCAGAACCCGAACCGAGCTGGCCTTGATATTGTTTCGCGCGACGAGAACTTTGGAACCTTAAAGGTGAATCCAGTTTTCTACTGGAGCGATGCGGACCTCGAACAGTATCTCGAGAAGTACGAGCTGCCCAACGAGTGGGATTATTTCGATCCGGCCAAAGCTGACGAGAAGCGAGAGTGCGGTTTGCATGCGGCCTGGGGACGAGAGGCCATCAAGGCTTGACTCCCTTTCCTCTGGACGCCGCAAGCCGGAGGCCTAAGGATCGCCGCCTC
>DATDKN010000075.1:0-5494 GCA_036519995.1 Terrimicrobium sp.
GATCGGCATAGACCGCGCCGATACCGGACGAGGCGCAGGCTATCAGCGCTATACCTTTCGAATCCAGAGTCATCGTCGTAGTGTCCCGAAAGTCGAAATAGGAGTTGTCACGCTTGGCGAGAATTGCCTACTCGCTCCATCAAATGGTTAGAGGGCAAGCTTGGGTCGACTATCTTTCTTGCGGTCTCCACTCCGGCGACGGGAAGTTTGGAAGAATCCAGAAGCCCGAGCTGCACCAGCACTGACGCTTGATCCCAGTAGATGTGTTCGCTGAACAGCTTTCCATCACGGAAGGTCACGATCGCTACGGTCGCGCATTCCACCCGCTCGCCAGTCGGTTTAATGCCAGGCAGCATCCAGTCAATTTCAATGGAGTGAGTAAAACGAACAATGAACTCGTCCACCAACCTGTCGGCACCAATCGTTCGAGAGATGGGAACGATCTCTGTATCCGACGGCATCTTTGGAATGAAGTGGTTCGAATAAAATTCCGTTAACTGCTCGCGGCCCACACCGCCCGTCAATACGGGAACGTGGTTCACGTGAGCGTCTGGCACCATCGTATCAATTGCGGCCGCCGCGTCCTTGGCTGCAAATTCGTTGCGAATGTGTTCATCCCACAGGTCATTGAGTAACTGCTGTGAGGGCGTTAAGACGCGACTCATTTGATTCGCGTTCAGTGCATCGCCTGCTCTGGGCTCACTAGCTCTCTGCCCGCGCGCGTCGCGTGGTCGAGCTTCCATCATTTCGTTCGTGTGCGTATTCATTACGACGCACCATAGGAGTGCTACGGAGGCTACAGGTAATGCCGATTCGTGATTGCGGTGATGCGTCTTCTGCATCACCCTTCTGTATCATGCTCGAACAGCTCCGCTTGCTTATGGCGGTTGTTGAGGAAGGGAGTCTCCGCCGCGCCGCCGAACGCGCACACATTTCTCAATCTGCTGTGACCCGGCAAATGCAGTTACTCGAACACGATCTCGGCGGACGAATTTTAGAACGCACTTCCACAGGGGTACGTCCGACAACTGCAGGTTACGCGCTGGTGCAGAAGGCGAAACTGCTCCTGGCTGACTACGACTCGACCATGAGCGACGTGCGGCGTCTGGTGCGCGGAGAAGGCGAACAACTGCGCATTGGTTATCTCGCTTCAGCCGGACAGCAATATCTCGACGAGCCAATCAGGGTCCTGCGTCGATTGCACCCGAAAGTGAAAGTGAAAATGCTCGACCTGACGCCGGGCGAAGTGATCAGCGCCCTGCGCCGAGGCGAGATCGATCTGGCATTGAGTCATGTCGGAATGGATTTGTTGTCGCGCGACTTTTATACGCGCAAGATTGACAACGTTCCGGGTGTGGCCGTGCTTCCTATCGATCATCGCCTTGCTTCGCAAAAACAGATTCGGATTTCGCAACTAAAGCACGAACGCTTTCTTCAAGTGGCGGAGACGTGCTCTCCCGGCTACAAACAGAGAGTTACTCAATTGTGCCTTCGCTTCGGCAAGTTTCGTCCCCGATTCACTCCAGTCAGAGCTGCAGAAAGCGTCGGAGAAAGTTTCGCCATCTCTGGCAACGAAGACGCCATCTCGTTGAGTCCAACGTTCGTTAGGCACTTAAAGATACCTAACGTGGTGATGGTTCCGATAGCCGATAAAGGCGCGACCTGGAATGTATTCGTCGCGTGGCAACGAGGCAAGATGGGTGGTCCATTGCGGACGCTGCTTGATAGTTTTGAGCTAACAAGAAGGGCGTCGCTTGAATCCGCGATAGCACTCTAGCAACGTCGAGAGCCTTCGCGACGAGTAGGATTTCGGTGGGCATTTGGTGGCCGTTTTCAACGCCGCCGCATCGTAAACGCACTTGCAGGCATGAAATGGAGGCGAGCGAGGCAACACCGGAGCCTGGGAAGGCTCGGGGCAGCCTGCACGTGGTGCAGCCCGCAAGGGCGAGACGAGCGGGAGCGAGCGAGGCAACACCGGAGCCTGGGGAGGCTCGGGGCAGCCTGCACGTGGTGCAGCCCGCAAGGGCGAGACGAGCGGGAGCGAGCGAGGCAATCTTCGATCGAGACCGGGACGTTGCGTCTGCGTGGAACTGTACCGGCTTCGCGGAGTGTTTCTCGCATCCATCGGGGCCGACGAGCTCCAAATTGAGGCTTCATTTGGTGAAGCCATTAGAATTGCTCGAGAGCAGAAATCGATTTCGCTAGAGAAACGAGCCGAAGCAACCTATGCGGAATATCGCCGCCAAAAGGCGAGTGGAGCAGGAGGAGGCGGATTCCGACTACCGCTTTGTTAACCGATTGTGGCTTCCTTCCTTTCGTTTAACGCGCCGCGGTGCCACTAAAGGGAGTTGGTGTCATGATTGGGATGGGGCCTCTTCAAACGTGACAAAGGCGGTGCAGTTCCGGCGTTTCAGCAATTTTGTTTCCTAAAGATGCTTTCAGCCGTTATCGTCCGTAAAAGACCCAATTCTTCGTGAAACGCGACTATGGTCCGTCAGCGGAGGGCGCGGCGAGCTTGCACACCACACGCTGGACGATCGTCATGAGGGCGCAAAGTCAGGCGCAAGGGGGTCAGTCCGCTTTGGCGGAGATCGACGAGGAGATTCATGCCCTTTGCGATGCCTTGGTTACATCCGAAGGCAAGTTAGGCCTATGAAAACAGAGGACAGACGCCTCTGCCCGAGTTGCGGCAATGAGTTTTCCGCAGCACTGGAATTCTGTCCGATTTGCATGTTGCAGGGAGTCGTTGACGAAGAAGAGGAGACTCTTGCAAAACCGCCCGTTAGCGGGTCGACGCTGAGCGTCGGAGTGACACGGTTTGAGAATTACAAGCTTGTCGATGACGGCGAAGGTGCTCCCGTCGAGTTGGGCAGGGGGGCGATGGGCGTCACTTACAAGGCCTTCGATGTCGATCTTCGGTGCCACGTCGCTTTGAAGGTGATCACCGAAAAATCCCTCGGTGACGAGTCGGCTCGGCTTCGCTTCTTACGGGAAGCGCGAGCGGCGGCCGGCGTCCGTCACCCGAATGTTGCCTCGGTCTTCCATCTGGGGAGAAGCGGCGGGAGTTACTTCTACGCCATGGAGTTCGTCGAGGGAGAGACGCTCGAGGATCTCATTAAGCGCTCGGGCCGGGTTGAATCTAAGATGGCGCTGGACATTGTAGCGCAGGTCGCCGCCGGTCTGGCTGCCGTGCACAAAAAGGGCCTGGTCCACCGAGATATCAAGCCAAGCAACATCATGGTTAGCCACGAGGAGGGCGGTAGTCCGACCGCGAAGATTATCGATCTCGGACTAGCGAAGCCGGTAGCCGACTCACATTCCGATGCTGCAATTTCGCTGTCGGGGATCTTTGCTGGGACACCGGCTTTCGCCAGTCCCGAGCAATGTTCGGATGGCAGCGTGGACATCCGTTCAGATCTCTATTCGCTTGGCGCAACGCTTTGGAAGATGCTCACGGGCCAGGCGCCATTCAGAGGTTCTCCAGCCGAAGTGATGTATCAACATCAGCATGTCCCCGCGCCGATTAAGCAACTCGTAGGTATTCCGCAGCCGCTCGTCGCTTTTCTCGAGGTGCTCCTCGCGAAAGAGCCGGCGAGACGCTTCCAGAGCCCGGCTGAACTGTTGAAGATACTGCCGCTGGTGAGTGACGCCATCCAAGCCGGGAGCTTACTCGTCAAGACGATCCGAGTTTTCCTCTCTTCTACAGGTGACGTCCAAAAGGAGCGAATTCTCGCCGATAGAGTGATCCGCTCGATCGCCGCTGAGTTTAACGTCCCAGTGAGTGCCACGTTTTCAACTGTCCAGCGTTTGGTCGAAGAAAGCGGTGCCCATGAGAATCATAGCGCGTTGCTCCTGTGTCCGTATTTCTTGGACCATCAGAGGTTTCAAATGAGCCCGGGTTACCAAGGACGAATTCCAAACACGGCGGAGTTTGATTTGGTGATTTCTATCCTCTGGTCCCGCCTCGGCGCGCTGCTCGATTCCAGCTTGGTGATGCCCGACGGCAATTCGCCCAGCTCGGGAACCGAATATGAGCTCGCCTGGGCACTGGACCACGCAAGCAAAAACAGCGGCGTTCCGCGGCTGCATGTCTATCGCAACGGCTCACAACCGACGCCGCCCCTGGAACCAAAAGAGGAGCGGGAACTCTTTATCCGACAGTGGGACTCTTTACAGGAGTTCTTTTCGCGTTTGGAAAAGAACAGCCAGATACCGTTGGCTGGGACGCTTAACAACTACCGCGATCTGCAGGAATTTGAGGAGCTCTTTCGGGAACATTTCCATAACTTTTTGGCACCTCAAGTAGAGCGCGAGGTCGGTCAGAAGGTTCCAGACAGAACCGTGCGACGCTGGAAATCGTGCCCGTTTCGCGGGCTGAATTTCTTTGATTTCGAACACGCTCCGATCTTCCAGGGCAGGATGAAAGCGATTGGGGAGGTGCTGCAAGCCTTGGAGGCGCAGCTCAGAGCACAGCGGCCTTTCGTCTTAGTCGTCGGCGCGAGCGGTTCAGGGAAAAGTTCGCTGGTGCGAGCGGGCGTGCTTCCGCTGTTGACGCAGCCCGAAACCATCGAAGGGATCGGGCTGTGGCGGCGGTCGGTAACCCGGCCAGGAGCCGGTGGAGGCGGCGGTGATTGCTTCGATGCCTTGGCGGCTGCCCTGCTTGAACCTTCTGCGCTCCCTACGTTGCAGGATACTGAGTCCCGCAACGCCATCAGCGACCTTGCCACCGAACTGCGGGAGCACTCCGACATCTTCGCGCTTCGGGTCCGTGACGCACTGGATCACGCCGCGCGCGACTGGAAAACTCAGCAAGCTCATGCCCTGAAGGAGAGAGAGCGGCAACTGCGGGAATCAGGAAGATTGGACGAGGCGGACCTGGCTCGACAGTGCAGGGAGGGCCTTGAGCTACCGAAGGCCCGGCTGGCCTTGGTGATTGATCAGCTGGAGGAACTGTTCACGGCCGGTTTTTCGCTGGAGGTTCGGGAGAAGTATATCTCCGCGCTCGCCGGTTTGGTTCGGAGCGGCCGAGTCTTTGTCCTGGCGACACTGCGGAGTGACTTTTACCCGCGGTATCAGGAGTTCCCCGACCTCATCGAGCTCGCCAAGCCGAGCGGGAAATTCGATCTCCGACCGCCAACAGCGTACGAGCTTGGAAACATGATCCGGCTCCCGGCCCAAGCAGCCGGTCTGCGCTTTGAACAGAAGCGCGAGACTGGTCAACGTCTGGATGAAGCGCTACGCGATGCTGCCGCGGTGACACCCGAATCCTTGCCGTTGCTCGAGCATGTCTTGTCGTTGCTCTACGAGCAGCAGGGCGTCCGGGGCGATGACTTGCTCCGGTGGTCGGATTATGAAGAAGTAGGCGAATTGAAAGGTGCGCTTGCCAAGCACGCCGAGGCGGTATTCAGCATGTTGGGGCCGCGTGAACAGAGCGCGTTTCCTTTGGTGATGCGCTATCTTGTCACCTTGAGTCAGGGCGAAGAGGAAGTGCCCA
>DATDKN010000076.1:0-3941 GCA_036519995.1 Terrimicrobium sp.
CCACTGGTCGGCGTTGGGGACACCGCCGCTAACAAAATCTGCTATCCTCTTTTTCCACGCGCGTAGTGCACCACCCTGACCGGCTCGACGGTCACCATGCCTCCTTGCATCATTTCTCCAAGTTTGGCCAGGCATGCCTCAATCTTCGGCTTGGAATCCACAATTTCGACGACGATTGGAAGATCGGTTGATAGATTCAGAATCTTCGCGGTGTGGATGCGACTGGTCGCTCCAAATCCCATCGGGCTGCGAAACACGGTCGCACCGGCGAGACCTTCGTTGCGCGCCTTCAGGACAATGGCTTCGTAGAGCGGCCGCCGCTCCCACTGGTCGCTCTCGCCGAGATACACTCGCAAGCGGAGACACTCTTCATCTGGCTGCATGGTTTCAGGTGTTTCCAGCCACCACGCTGGCCAAGGCTATACCCCCGCCAGCTGCAACAAGGCAGAAGACAACGGACGAGAGAACATTGCCGGCTGCAGAAATCCACTGGCCGTCCTGCAGCAAGAGCATTGTTTGCAGGCTGAACGAGGAAAAGGTGGTGAAACCGCCGAGGATGCCGATGGTGACGAAGGCTCGTCCGACGGGCGAGACGAGCAGAGGTCCGTCTGGACCGGTGAGGCCGGTAAAAAATCCAATGACCAGAGAACCGAGCACGTTGACGGCCAGCGTCCCCCAGGGAAAGGTGCTGTGCGTTGCTTCGGCAATCCAGGTGGACATCGCGTACCTTAGAGCGCTGCCAATTGCGCCGCCGATCATGACAGCCGCATAGAGCTTCACATCCTCGGAATTGTAATGCCGGTTTGCCTCATGTACTTTCCTGCCCGATCCGCGTAGCTGGTCTCGCAGGTCTCTTCAGCGAGAAAAAATACCACCTGCGCGAGGCCCTCGTCGGCGTAGATCTTGGCCGGCAGCGGGGTGGTGTTTGAGATTTCCAGCGTGACGTGACCCTCCCACTCCGGCTCGAACGGCGTGACGTTGACAATAATGCCACAGCGGGCATAGGTGGACTTTCCCACGCAGATGGTCAATACGTCGCGAGGAATTCGGAAGTACTCGACGCTGCGGGCAAGCGCGAACGAATTCGGCGGCACTATGCAAACATCGGTCTCCATGTCGACCATGGACTGCGCGTCGAAGCACTTCGGATCGACAACGGTATTGAAAACGTTGGTGAAGACCTTGAATTCGCGGGAGACCCTCAGGTCGTAGCCATAGCTCGACAAGCCATAACTGATCACGCGGGAGCCATCGCTGCGCGCCTTGGTCTGAGTCTCGACAAATGGCTCAATCATTCCCCTCTCCGTGGCCATGCGACGGATCCACCTATCCGAACAGACGCTCATTCCCCTAGAAGGGCATTCCGGGGATATCCATGCCGCCTGTGACCTTCTTCATCTCCTCCGCCGCCATGGCACGTCCATCCTCAATCGCCTGCTTGACGCCGGCGAGCACGAGGTCTTCCAGCATTTCCACGTCGTTTGGATCCACGACGCTCGGATCAATCTTGATCGAGAGGACATCGCCGGCTCCATTGGCCGTCACGGTGACTTTGCCGCCACCTGCGCTGGCCTCGATGGTCTTTTGGGAGAGTTCGGCTTGTTTCTCGGCGAGCTTCGCCTGCATGCGCTGGGCCTGCTGGAGCATCTTCTGAATGTTCATTTACTCGCAGTCTGAATTTCACCGGCGAAGATTTCGAGGGCTTTCTTGATCAAGGGATCATTTTTGAAATCCTCGGGCGGATCCGCCGCTTTTGGGCGCGGGGTTTCAGCAGGCTTCTCGAGTGTTGCCGGAAGCTCTGTTGGCGGCGCCGCCGCCGGCTCGGCCAGATCCTCACCGACTTCGACGGCCAGCCTTATGTTTCTGCCGAGCATTGCGCTCAGCTTCGCTTCGGCATTCTTGCGCCCGTCCTCACCCACGACCGAGCGAAGGGCGGCGGCGGATGAAGGAGGAAGTTTCACCAGGACGCTATTATCGACAGCTTCCGCAAAGACTCCTTTGGTGAGCCACCGGAACTTGATGCTAGCCTCGTAGGAGGCAGCCACTCGATCCCAGGCGACCGCCGCGTCAATGACTTCGCTGCTCGAAGGCGAGGGAGCGGGATTGGACTCAGCCATGACACGCTTTGGTTCCGGTTCCAACGACCGGGCGCCTGGCGCCGGAGGCGGCGTGCGCTCGCGCAAGGCCGCCAGCGTCCCGATGACTTCGTCAAGGCTGGCTTGATCGAGGAGGTGGGCAGCCTTGATGACCGCGACATCGAGCTGAAGCTTCTTGTCCGCGGCCCATTTCATGCGGGATTCTGTCTCCGCGAGATGATCAAGCAAGATGAGGAGCTTGTCTCGCGGCGCGGAAGCCTGGTCCAAAACGCCTGCGATAAGCAGATCACGAACCTGCCCGATTAAATCCCCGAGCAAACGTGAGAGGTCTTTTCCGGACTCAGATTGTTCGGCAACGATCTTCAGTCCGCCGGCCGCATCGCGGTCAAGAATTCTTTGTAACAACGCGGCCACGGCTTCGCGCGAGGTGAATCCGAAAACGGACATGACGTCCTGGCTGGTGACTTTGTCTCCGCAAAAAGCGATACATTGATCGAGCATGCTTTCGGCGTCACGGAGGCTTCCTTCGGCGCCGCGGGCGATCAATTCAGCAGCTGCCTCCTCGAGGAGAATTTTTTCTTTTTCCGCAATCAAGAGGAGGTGTTTGCGAATGGCGTCCGCGGAGATTCTGCGCAAGTCAAAGCGCTGGCACCGGCTCGTGATTGTCGCCGGCACCTTCTGCCCCTCGGTGGTGGCAAAAATAAACTTCACGTGCTCCGGCGGTTCTTCGAGCGTTTTGAGAAGCGCATTGAACGCCCCGGGCGTGAGCATGTGCACTTCGTCAATCAGGTAAATCTTGTAGGGTCCTCGCGCCGGTGAATAGGCGGCGTTGTCTCTCAATTCCCTGATGCTTTCCACGCCGTTGTGACTGGCGCCGTCGATTTCGAGAACATCCAAGCTCCGGCCTTCGGCGATTTCCAGGCAGGCATCACATTTGCCGCACGGTGTAGCGGTCGGACCTTTCACACAATTGAGCGCCTTCGCGAGAATTCGCGCTGTGGAGGTCTTCCCGATTCCTCGCGGGCCGACGAAAAGATAGGCCTGCGCGACTCGTCCGGAGGTTATGGCGTTCTGCAGGGTGCGCGTGATGTGCTCCTGTCCCACCACCTCTTCGAATGTCTGCGGCCTGTACTTCCGCGCAAAGACCCGGTAACTCACATCACAAGCATAGACCGGCAACCCAATTTCGGAAGCCGGAAGGCGTAAAATTTTCGCGGAGCTGAGGCGAGGCGACGGCGGATGCCATCCTTCAGAACAGACCTGTCCTGGCCGCGCGCGCGATGGCAGGAGGCTGATCGGCAACGGGAAGACCATGCCTTTACAAACGCTTACCAAGCGTATTCCTCTCCATTTCGACCAAGGAATTTGCCGCTTTGCTCCATCGATAATCCGGTGATTGTTTTGAAAAGCGTTTGCGCTGACTGGCGCGGAGAGAGCGGAGCATTGGGTCCTCCCATTCGAGTCTTCACCCAGCCGGGGCTGATTGCGGTCACGATGATCTCTTCCTTGCGGAACTCCGCAGCGAGCGCTCGGGTGAGCATGTTCAAGGCCGCTTTCGAAACTGAATAAGGGTAGTAATTAAAATCCTCTTTCTCGCTGATGGATCCGGCGCCCGAGGAAATGTTAGCGATTCGCGCATGTGCGGATCTTCGCAGATGCGGCAAGAATGCCTTTGTCACCCGTGCGACGCCGACCACATTCGTGTCGAAGGCTTGATTGAACCACTCGGGATCGATGGTCTCAAATGGCTCCTGACCCTCGCCAGGAAAGATTGCGGCGTTGTTTATGAGCACATCGAGTGATCCGTCGGCAAGCCGTTTCGCGGCGTCCAAAATCGTTGATTCT
>DATDKN010000077.1:0-3779 GCA_036519995.1 Terrimicrobium sp.
CGTCCTTCACCCTTGGCACCGCCGCGCACTTTGGTTAGGTAGTAGCATCCCAACACCATATCCTGGCTGGGAATGGTCAGAGGCTTACCGTGGGCTGGCGAAAGGATATTGTTCGTTGATAGCATCAAGGCGCGCGCTTCGGTCTGCGCTTCGATCGACAGCGGGATATGCACGGCCATCTGATCGCCGTCGAAGTCTGCATTGAAGGCAGCACACACCAGCGGATGGATTTTGATGGCCTTGCCTTCCACCAGCACTGGTTCGAAGGCCTGAATGCCTAGACGATGCAAGGTTGGCGCACGGTTCAGCAGGACCGGATATTCGCGGATGATCTCATCGAGCACGTCCCATACCTCAGGGCGTTCCTTCTCAACCATCCGTTTGGCGCTTTTCAGCGTCGCCACGTATCCTCGCTCTTCCAGTTTGTGATAGATAAATGGCTTAAACAGCTCAATCGCCATCTTTTTCGGCAGGCCGCACTGATGCATCTTCAGCTCGGGACCCACCACAATCACCGAGCGGCCTGAATAATCGACACGTTTTCCCAGCAGGTTTTGGCGGAACCGTCCCTGCTTGCCCTTCAGCATGTCGCTGAGAGACTTGAGTGGGCGTTTGTTCGGCCCGCGCAGCGGGCGCCCCCGACGGCCATTGTCGAATAGCGCATCGACAGCCTCCTGCAGCATGCGCTTCTCATTGCGGATGATGATTTCCGGGGCTTTGAGCTCTTGCAGCCGGACAAGCCGATTATTGCGATTGATCACGCGGCGGTAGAGATCGTTCAGGTCTGAGGTAGCGAAGCGGCCTCCATCCAACGGCACCAAGGGGCGCAGCTCCGGCGGAATGACTGGCACGACTTCGAGAATCATCCATTCGGGGCGATTTCCCGACTTGCGAAAAGCCTCCACCAGTCGTAACCGTTTGGCGAGCTTCTTCTTACGCTGCGTCGATGTAGCATCGGCGACTTCGACCTTGAGCTGGGCTGCGAGTTGCTCGATATCGAGACTCTGCAGCATCTCCCGAATGGCTTCCGCCCCCATGCCTGCCCTAAATCGGTCTCCATACTCCTGCCTATATTCCCGATACTTTTCTTCGCTCAGCAACTCCTTCTCGGGGATGGGCGTCTCACCAGGATCGATGACCACATACTTCTCAAAATAGAGGATCTGCTCCAACTCCCGCAGCGACATATCGAGGAGATTGCCGATGCGACTGGGTAACCCCTTAAAGAACCACACATGGGACACTGGGCAGGCCAGCTCAATATGTCCGAGGCGTTCACGACGTACTTTCGATTGGATGACCTCGACGCCGCATTTCTCGCAGACGATGCCACGATGTTTCATGCGCTTATATTTACCGCAGTTGCACTCCCAATCTTTTGTCGGGCCGAAAATCTTGGCGCAGAAAAGCCCATCGCGCTCAGGCTTAAAGGTCCGATAGTTGATGGTCTCGGGCTTCCTCACCTCACCATGCGACCATTCGCGGATTTTCGCCGGCGATGCGATCCGAATGCGGATACCATCAAAATCTAGCGGCTCCTTGGGCTTTTCAAAGAGTTCCAGAATGCTGTCCAAACCCGTTCCTCCTCAGCGAAGCGCTCCAACTACCAACCTGCTCACGCCAATGCATCGGTCAATTGGCATGTCCGTCGCTCTTGATCAGTTCAACGTCAAGGCAGAGGCTCTGCAGTTCCTTGACCAGAACATTGAACGACTCTGGCAGGCTGGCGTCGAGGATATTGTCACCTTTCACGATCGCTTCATACATGCGGGTGCGCCCAGCCACATCGTCGGATTTGACGGTCAGCATCTCTTGCAAGGTGTATGCGGCCCCATAGGCTTCGAGGGCCCAAACTTCCATCTCACCCAAGCGTTGTCCGCCAAATTGTGCTTTGCCTCCCAATGGCTGCTGTGTGACAAGGGAGTAGGGACCCGTGGAACGAGCGTGAATTTTATCATCAACCAGGTGGTGCAGCTTCATCATGTAAATGTAGCCCACCGTAACTTTCTGGTTGAACGGCTCACCGGTCTTGCCGTCATATAGAATCGTGTTCCCGGTCTGTGGCAATCCCGCTTCAGCGAGCAGTTGCTTGATGTCCTCCTCGCGAGCCCCATCGAAAACAGGAGACGCAATGTATAGTCCCAGATGCTCGGCGGCCCAGCCCAGATGAGATTCGAGAATCTGCCCGACGTTCATCCTCGAAGGCACCCCCAGAGGATTGAGAATCAGGTCAACCGGCGTACCGTCGGCCATACATGGCATATCCTCTTCGGGGACGATCACCGAGACCACTCCCTTATTTCCATGGCGGCCGGCCATCTTATCGCCAACGGACAGCTTCCGTTTCATGGAGATATACACCTTCACCAGCTTCAGCACCCCGGGTGGAAGTTCATCTCCCTTGCGAACCTTGGAGGTTTTCTCCTCACAGAGATCCTGCAAGCGCTGGACCTGATCCCGCACGCGTTCCCACAACGTTTCGACGGCACTGACCGGGCCATCGCGCTCGGCGAGAGGCAAATCCAACAGCGCCCAACCCCCGAAACGTGCCAGGACGTCGGATGTTAAGGTCGCCCCCTTCTTGAGGAACACCATGCCAGTTTCGGGATCGCGCACCTCTTGGCCGACTCTTTGCCCCGCCAGCAGTTCTCGAATGCGCTGGTCACGCTCACTCTCGAGGATCTGCCGCTCCTCCGCAAAATCTTTCTCGATATATCGCACCTCGTCGTCTTCGATAGCGCGCGCCCGAAGATCTTTATCGAGTCCCTTGCGGGAAAACACTCGGACGCCGACTATAGTCCCCTCTACGCCAGGGGGAACGGTTAAGGAGGTATCGCGTACATCGCCGGCTTTCTCGCCGAAAATCGCCTTCAGGAGCTTTTCCTCAGGACTGAGTTGTGTCTCTCCTTTTGGCGTGACCTTTCCGACCAAATAGTCGCCCGGTTTGACCTTCGCCCCAATGCGGATGATGCCGCTTTCATCGAGATCTTTAAGCGCCTCCTCACCCACGTTGGGGATATCGCGGGTGATCTCTTCCTTGCCTTGCTTCGTATCGCGGGCTTCGACCTCGAACTCCTCGATATGGATGGAGGTAAAGCGGTCACGCTTCACTAGTCGCTCGCTAACGACAATGGCGTCTTCGAAGTTATAGCCACCCCACGGCATGAAGGCCACTAGCACGTTTTGCCCCAGGGCTAATTCGCCGGCATCTGTGGCAGGTCCATCGGCGATAGCCTCACCGCGTTCCACCCGCTCCCCTACGTGAACCACCGGCTTTTGGTTGATGCACGTATTCTGGTTCGAACGCTGGAATTTGGTCAGGTTGTAGATGTCGACCTTAGCCTCCAGGCGTTCTGTGTCGCTGCCTGGTTCAGCCCGCACGACGATGCGGGTAGCATCAACGCTGACTACCGTGCCAGGATGCCTCGCGACCAGCACAGCCCCAGAATCGCGGGCCGCGATGTACTCCATCCCAGTCCCAATCAATGGGGCTTCCGTGCACAGCAAGGGGACGGCCTGCCGTTGCATGTTGGAACCCATCAACGCACGGTTCGCATCATCGTTCTCAAGGAACGGAATGAGCGAGGCCGCGACGCTGACGAGCTGTTTCGGCGACACGTCCATGTAGTCGATTTCTTCCACCGGCACCAACAGGAATTCGCTGCCCTTACGAGCTGGCACGATATCACGGGCAAACCGCCCATCAGGGTCGAGCTCAGCGCTGGCTTGAGTAATGACATAGCGATCTTCTTCGACCGCCGATAGAAAGTCGACTTCAT
>DATDKN010000078.1:0-3801 GCA_036519995.1 Terrimicrobium sp.
GCTAAGCGTTTCGGGAAAAAATCGAGAGGAACAGATCGGTTCAATCCTACCGGAAGACTGGAAACTTGCGGCGATCGATAGTCCCATTCCCGTCGCAGTAGATGATGCCGGCCGGATGAAGGCCCAAGTGCGTCCCGGCAAGTGGATCGTGCATCTGGACGCATTCCGTCTCGATAATGCCAAGGAAATCCGTTACGCGCCAGATGCCAGACCAGCGGTGACGGAAGAATTGATCGGCTTTCGCGCTAACCCGGAGTTGCGCTTGGTTGAGATTCTGGGAGCCTCCCCCGTCGACGTCTCCCAAACGACTTTTCCCGAGCGATGGCGGAGCCTGCCCGTGTATCGTTGGCGAACTGCGTCGCCGCTGCGCATCCAGGAGCGGATGCGCGGAATGGGCACTCAGAAGCCTGAAGGCTTAAGGATCAGCCGTTCGCTGTGGCTGGATGAGAACGGACGCGGAATCACTTTCCGCGATAACATAGCCGGTCAGATGCAGCAGATCTGGCGCCTGGATACAGCTCCGGGGCAGGATCTCGGATCGGTCCTCTCGGATGGTCAGGGCCTGCTCATCACCCGCAATGCCCAAAGCGGAGCCGCAGGCGTCGAAATTCGCTCGCGCAATCTCAACCTCGAGGCCACCGGACGTATCGAACACACGAGTGAACTTCCCGCATCGGGCTGGCAGGCAGACACCGATGCGTTAAACGTGACCCTTAATATTCCTCCTGGGTGGCGTCTTCTTGCGCTGTTCGGTGCAGATTGGGTGCGTGGAGACTGGCTGACTGCCTGGAGCCTGCTCGACCTTTTTCTTCTTCTGGTTTTTTCCCTCGCTGTCTTTCGCCTTTGGGGTCTGCGAACCGCTATTCTCGCTTTGCTCGCGTTCGGTCTCTCTTACCAGGAACCTGGAGCGCCGCGCTACGTTTGGCTGGTCCTGCTGATGCCTCTAGCCTTGCTTCGCGTGGTCCCAGCTGGCTGGGGACGCCGTCTCGTCAACGTCTGCAAATGGATCGCGATCGCGGCGCTGGTTTTCTTGCTGGTTCCGTTCGTGGCCAGACAAGTGCAGCAGGCATTGTACCCTCAACTTGAGTTTGTTGGCGCGGTCCAGCCACTGCCCTCCCAGCGATTTGAAGCAGTCGACGTGCAGGCCGCCCCGCCGTCCGAGGCCGCCGACGAAGCCCGCGCGAAAGCGACTGGGCCTCGCCGGGTTGCCCCGCCAAAGCTAGACAGCAATCTCGTGTATGAGCCGAATGCCCGCATCCAGACGGGGCCCGGTGTCCCCAACTGGACGTGGCGAGTGGCGACCTTTGGATGGAATGGACCGGTGCTGGCCTCGCAGAAGGTTCGTCCAATCCTCATTTCGCTTCTCGTCGAGCGCGCGTTGACTGTGCTGCGTGTGATGCTTTTGCTCGCGCTGGCCTATATTCTTCTGAATGCTCGTCGAGCGCGGCCCTTGATCTTTGGACAGGCGGCCCGGGCAGGGATTTTGGCCCTCGTCCTCACTAGTTCGGCCCTTCCCGGACGGGCACAGCTGCCCGATCAAGAGATGATAAATACGCTGCGTAAGCGTCTGCTCGAGCGTTCCGACGCTTACCCCCATGCGGCTGACATTCCCTCTATTGCCGTCAAGTTGGACGATCGTCGCATGATCATCGATGCCGAGATCCATGCCGCCATTCGCACGGCAGTTCCCCTGCCCGGGCATTTCCCTGGGTGGACTCCGACCTCGGTGCTCGTCGAGGAAGAACCGCAGGCACCCGTGCGCCGTGACGACAACTACCTCTGGGTCGTCGTCCCTCAAGGTGTCCACAAAGTGCACATCGAGGGAGTCCTGGCGGGTGCCGAGGAATGGCAGCTGACATTTGCGCTAAAGCCCCGCCAGATCACCATCGACGCGCCGGACTGGAACGTCAGCGGAGTCCGGGCGGACGGCGTTCCGGAGGAACAAGTTTTCTTTGTTCGAAAGAGCAGGTCTACCACCGGAGAAGCAAGGTACGATCGCCAGGAATTTCACACGGTTGCCGCCATTGAACGAAACCTGCAGCTTGGCCTCGCGTGGCAAGTGCGTTCGACAGCAAGGCGACTCTCACCGCCTGGCGCAGCCATTGCCCTTCGCGTTCCTCTGCTGCCAGGCGAGAAGGTCCTTTCGGCCAACACGAACGTAAAAGACGATATGATTGAAGTCCGCTTGGGGGCGAACGATTCGGAGTTCGTCTGGGAAAGCGAATTGGGGATCACGGATCAGATCAGCCTAACCGTGAACACCGACGCCACCTGGGTCGAACAATGGCGTCTCGTTGCCTCGCCCGTCTGGAACATCGCTATTTCTGGTCTCGCACCGACTTTCGATCCGAGTAATCCGGAGCTCGTCCCAATCTGGTACCCTTGGCCTGGAGAAGCCGCTCAGCTGTCGATAAGCCGGCCAGAATCCATTCCAGGAGCTACCGTAACTATTAACAGCGTCCAGCATGAGATCGCGCTCGGTAAACGGCAGCGCGTTTCCAGGCTGGACCTCTCGATCAGAAGCAGCCTCGGCGAAGACTTCCTGGTAGATTTGCCTGCCGAGGCCGAAATCACTTCTCTTACGCAGAGCGGAAGAACAATCCCCGTCCGCAAGGACGGGACAAAAATCGTTGTGCCTCTTCAACCGGGTGAGCAGTCGGTATCGGTGGGATGGAAAATCGACCGCCCGCTCGGGCTTTTTTCGACTACCGAGCAGGTTCGACTGCCGGTTCCGAGTGCGAACATCGAGACCTCAATGCGCATCCCGGACGACCGGTGGATCCTCTGGACGCACGGCCCTCTCCGTGGTCCCGCTGTGAGATTCTGGAGCATCCTGGCTTGCGCATTGATCGCAGCATGGGTGCTGGGTCGAATTTCGACCTCTCCGCTGCGATCCTTCGAATGGATGCTTCTCGCCATCGGACTCACCCAGGTTCCATTGCCGGCCGCCCTGGCCGTAATCGGATGGTTGTTCTTCCTGGCCTGGCGAGGACGGTCTTCATTCCTCGCCCTTCCCGCATGGGGCTTCAATTTACTTCAACTCTTGCTAATCGCTTTGACGGCGGT
The DNA here is from genome assembly GCA_036519995.1 of Terrimicrobium sp. GTDB lineage: Bacteria > Verrucomicrobiota > Verrucomicrobiia > Chthoniobacterales > Terrimicrobiaceae > DASTFP01. Next base: position 3,067 of record DATDKN010000078.1, read on the forward strand.
GACTCTCGTCATCTTTGTGGCCGTGGTGGCAGCGGGTCTCCTGGGCAGTCCGGAAATGTTTATCTTGGGCAATGGCTCCCAGCGGACGCTGCTTCGCTGGTATCAAGCGCGATCCGAGGCGGAGCTGCCCACGCCTGGATGTTTTGCAGTTTCCATTTGGTGGTATCGGATTCTCATGCTCGCCTGGGCCCTCTGGTTGGCAGCATCGCTCATTCGATGGCTCCGCTGGGCTTGGCACCAATTTGGCGGTGGAGGATACTTCAGAAAAATGGGGAGAAAGGCGCTCACGCCGCCGCCCTTGCCGACATAACCTGCTGCCTAGGCAGCCGGTCCCGCCGGATGCCAACGGACCATATGGTTGGCGTGCGTCGAAAGATAGGCACCCTTCTTGAAGAAACGGTCGTAAAACTCCAAATCGAGGTGATGAGCCTGGAGGTAGGTAGTCGCGATCAGGCTTGGCACCGTTCCGGGAAACTTGCCGAAGGTGTCAAAGATGTACTGCGCCTGCAATGCCACACACGCACGAAAATCCTCGCTATGCACCTCAGCCGCCGAGCGCACAGTTGGCGTATCCTTCCAGGGTCCAGGAGTCTCCGCATGAAATGGGCCGCCCCGGCCGAACTTGCGTTCGCAAAGCGTATTCACGGCCGCACGCATATCCGGAAAATGGGGCGGGCAGTAGGCTTCCATGACATCCTTGAGCCCGGTCGGATTCGGGTATGGCCATCGAGCATC
>DATDKN010000079.1:0-2245 GCA_036519995.1 Terrimicrobium sp.
GCACGGGCGAGGTCGTCGGAGCGCGTTGGTCGGAGATCGACCTTGAGACCAACACTTGGACTATCCCCGCAGCCCGGATGAAGTCGCATCGCGAGCACCGCGTGCCCTTGTCTCCACGAGCAGTTGAGCTCTTGTCGGGCCTATATCGCGAGGGCGGGAACTCACACGTATTCATCGGCGCCCGAACTGGAGCCGCCCTTGGCAACATGGCCATGCCGGATGTGCTGCAGCAAATGGAGCAAAGCGATGTGACGGTCCATGGCTTTCGCAGCACGTTCCGAGACTGGGCCGCCGAGGCGACGGCCCACCCGAACCACGTCGTTGAGCAGGCCCTTGCCCACACTATCGGCAACGCGGTCGAGGCCGCCTATCGGCGTGGTGACCTTTTCGAGAAGCGCCGGCACCTCATGAACGACTGGGCTCAGTTCTGCGGGCGCCCGAGGGCTGGCGCTGATGCCGCCCGCCATGGGGAGGCGAAAACATGAAATCGATAAGCCTGTCTTCTTGGGCGCGTGACTTCAACGCACGCGAGTTGAGAACGAAGAACCATGAGACGCTACATGAAAAAGCTTAAACGAAATGCAAAAGGACAGTCAGCCAAGCTGCGCCAATGTTACGTCTACGAGATCCGAGTGGACGGCGTGGTTCGCTACATCGGTAAGGGCTGCAACGACCGCATCTACTCCCACCTCATCGAAGCAAAGCGGACCGCCAGCAGACCCGGCGTCAAAATTCGCAATCTGTCTCCGCATTTTCGGAAAATGCTAGTCTCTGCCGTTCGGCGCGGCTTAAACATCACAGAAAAGATAATCAGCTCCAAGCTTACCGATGCTGAGGCGTATAAAATGGAATGGCAGATGATCTGGGATTACCACAAGCGGCACGCTGGCCAGCTTTGGAACACGATCGACGAGCGTGGCAGGAATCCGGAGGATTTACCCAAGAAATGGTCAAATCCGGTCTATCCCCTATACCGGCTACCGCGACCGTTCAATAAGGTGCCTACCCCCTCCAACGCGCCTATCGAAGGGGAAGCGGCAATGAAGCGCGTAGAACATGATGCTCGAGAGCGCACGATTATCCGTATTTCCCCGCGTTTCTAAAAAGGCAACCGCTTTGCTTTTCCGCAGATCCCCGTAAGAAAGAACTCGTGAGGCGCAAGTTAAAACGACGCATGGAGATTGATACTCGAGAGGACATCAGTACCCGTCTTGCCCCCGTTCGTGTGGTGGCGAGCGAGTAGTCCTGCTCCGGAGGGTGGCACAATGAACATGGTGCTCATGATGCTGAGACCACGGTGACGCTTTGGAAAACGCGATGAGCGCCTGAGAGCTTGAGGACAACGCGGCCTTCACTGCATGCAGACGTGAGGTCGGGGCGATGAAGCGCACCAAAAACACCGCTGCGAAGAGTTTACCGTCGACCACAATGAGATCACCCGCGCGAAAGGTACACCATCCAAGACGAAGATGCTCTTCCGGATTCGGCGTCGCACTATCAGGCCAACCCACAAAATCTAGTGCGACCGGTTCGCAACCACGGGATTGAGACCGCCATGGCGGAATTCCAAAGGCGTCGGCCGGGAGAGTTCCCATGCGCCGAGGCGCCTCTTAGTTTTAACAGGTATGTGGGGTGCTGAAGGAGCTGCGTTCGATCGCGCCCATCGGTGTGAGCTGGCCGCAACTTCAAGGTGGTCGACACGACCGGGAAACAAGGCATCCAAGCAATGAATGAAAACCGAGCACTGGAACAGCAGTTTCTTGATCGTGCGAAAGCTCTGACTAACGTGGCTGAAGTGTTTCGATGTTTACAGGTGACGATGTTGATTTGCGATATGGTTGCGTTTGGAGTTCGTGCCGAGGCCAAGATCTTCGAGGCCGCTTACGGCGAGCCGAGCGGGCAAAAATACTGGGATGCCCACCTATCGGAACCGATACGAGTTTACACGCTCGCCCATGTGCTTTCGGCTCACTTGGCAGAACAAGCCGAACAGGTGGAGATGGCAAGGATTGCGATCATTCGGGCTTTTCGAGATGCAGCTGAGGCCGGCGAGCGCTGGTTTACTGGAGACACCACGCCACTTTTGGCCGTGGAGGATGGCCAAACCAATTTCGAGGGGTTGGCTAAGATCAAGCTTTATCCCCGCCCTGCCGTCGAATGGCTGCTGAGCAAACCAAAGCGAGAGCACCTTGTGCCCACGTCCCTTCAGAGGTTTTTGCAATCTGGCGGGGAACCTACCAATGCT
>DATDKN010000080.1:0-3543 GCA_036519995.1 Terrimicrobium sp.
AGAGATTTCCACAAGTAATTCCGGCGAAGTAGCGAGTCGGCGGGCGTTGCCGAAGTCCAAAAAAGTTGCAGGCCAACGCAACGAAAGCTGCGCTGGCCTGCTGTTCCCCCCAGAACAAGGCGTAAACTTGTACGCACTTCGCGCGAATCTCAAGAGGAATTTTTTTTGAATTGTCATTTGCCTCCATCCACGCCGAGCAGGCTCTAAAAGCTTCGGTTATGAGAGCCAGAAAATATGCATTAAATTCGACGGGTTGCCGGGGCGCTTGTGTCAAGCGCCTAGCGAAATCCCCAGGCGCTTGGCAGAAGCGCGTCGACCGATCTTCAGGTTCATCGCCGTCGTGCGCTACAGCAGCGGTGTCCCCTCCGCCGAACGAGCCCTCCAGGTGAGGACACCGTCGTTCCAGAGGCACGTTATTTTAGCACGCTTAGCCCGAGCCGACGGTGTGGATTTTGAGGAAGTTTGCGCCGAGTGGCGAGGGGGCGGGGACGCCGCCGATTACCAAGATCTTGTCGCCTGTTTGTGCGAGCCGGCGGACGAGGACGGTGGACTCTGCTTGCTTGACCAGTCCTTCGAAGTCGCTCGGTGAGTCGTCGACGAGGAGGGGTTTTAGTCCCCAGAACAGATTCAAGGCGTGATAGACTTGCTTGCTTCGCGAGATGGCAATGACCGCGGTCTTCGGGCGTTGGGCGGCGATCGAATGGGCGGTATGTCCGGTAGTGGTGAGCACGACGATGCACGAAGTTTCGATGGTGCTGGCGACGACATTGGCCGCCTCACTCAAGGCATGAGCATTCCCGCCTCCTACCGCAGGGTAGCTCTTAAAAGGAATGGCTCCCTCCACTTCTCTGGCGATGCGTGCCATCATCTCGACGGCACGGACCGGGTGTGCGCCGACGGCCGACTCACCGGAAAGCATGACCGCATCGGTTCCATCGATGATCGCGTTAGCAACGTCGCTGGCTTCGGCGCGGGTTGGTCGGGGATCGCGGATCATGCTTTCAAGCATCTGCGTGGCGGTAATCACCGGAAGTCCCTTGCGGTTACAACTTTCGATAATGTGCTTTTGCAGCATCGGCACCTTTTCGGGTTTCAGCTCCACGCCAAGGTCACCGCGAGCGACCATAACTCCATTGGTCTCCTGGAGAATTCCGTCGAGATTTTCTATCGCCTGAGGCTTTTCGATTTTGGCTATAACCGGTTTAAAAACCCCTTGTGCGGCGATCAACTCTTTCAAGCTATGGACGTCTGATCCGCTCCTCACAAAACTCAAAGAGATCCAGTCAACATCTTGCGAAATGCCGAATATAAGGTCTTCCTTGTCCTTCTCGGTGAGCGATGGAAGCAGCCGCAGGTTTAGCTGCGGGAAGTTGACGCCCTTGCGACTTTTTAGAACGCCTCCATCCATGACGCGACAGCGCAACGCTCTTCCGGCGATTTCCAGCACTTCCAGCTGCATCAAGCCATCGTCGAGGAGAATACGCATGCCCGCCTTGGCCTCTTCGGCGGCATGAGAGTAGTCGAGTGGAATCGTGTCCGGTTGGCCGGTGAAATCTTGCTCGGGAAGCATGGCAACGACGGCCCCCGGCGAGAGCATCATCTCTCCTCCAGGGAGTTGTCCGACGCGAATTTTGGGGCCCTGCAAGTCTTGCAGGATCGTCACCGGCGTATCCAGTTCCTTTGAAATTTCGCGCAAGTTCTTGATCGTTTGCGCATGTTGGTCGTAGCTGCCGTGCGAGAAATTGAGCCGGGCGACGTCCATTCCCGCTTGAACGAGTTGGCGAATAACTTCCCGTGAATTACTAGCGGGGCCGAGAGTAGCGACAATTTTCGTACGGCGCATGGGGCCATTAAGCACTTATGCCGCAAGAACTCCAGCCGCAATGGAGACTTGTTTCTCGAGTAAGGGCTATCCGAAGCGCCGAAGCACTGCCGTTGCTGCGCGCGCATCCGGGATGTTGCGATTTACCCGTTTCGGGCCCGTCTAAGTGGCGACAGACTTTTGGCGCGTCAACTCCGGCGAAAGCCGTCCCGCAATGTAAAGAACTGCGGCTTGAGTTCCGCGAGAGGACCGCGCAGGTTTTCAACTTCCCTTGCACGGCCGTGCACCTCTAACCGGGTGAGGTCGGCGATTTTCAGCGCCTCCTTGAAGAGCTCTCCCACGTTTTCAAGGCGAGCGAGCACACCATCCGCGTCCTGATAGCCTTCCCGGCAGTGCATGTGATCGGCGTCGAAAGTGAAGCCGTAAAACATCACCTTGGCCTCCTCCCGGGTCTTCTCAACGAACTTGTCGCAGAGGGCTCTTGCTTCGTTGAGTTTGCCTTTCGTGAATTTTGAAGTAGGGAACAAACGGGCAGCAGGTGTCTTGGGTTTCCATGTATGCTCCTTTCGTCTGACGGGAATCTCGATCCTTCTCGCCGCAGAAGACGTTGTCAACGTCTGCGAACTGCTCCGGAGCGAAGCTGACAGAAATTACTGGCCAGCGGCGGGATCGCGGGAGCGTTTTTTCAAACGATCCTTGTCTCTTCCCTTTTCTCCCGGCTCCGAGTCGCGCATCCCGCACTTGCTGTATCCCGCGGTCCGACAAAGGGAATGGATGTAGTAGCCAATCGCTTCGGGTTCTTCGGTCGCCGATGGTTGCTCGGGGACAGCCTCCCGTGGGAAATTGATTGAAAAGCAACACCCGAGACCGAAACCTAGAAGAGCCACAACCGCGGCAACGGTCAGGGTCCACCCAAGACCCGCATGCAGAGCCGCGACGCCGAGCGCGATTGACCCGAGGGCGATGCCGGCTTGCCCTGCCATAATCAGGAAGGAATTCATCCGGCCTCGGATGCTGCCGGAAACCGCGCGCTGACCGGCAAGCCAAAGTTCGGATCCCGCCAGCGCCCAGGCGACACCAGCTGCCGCCGAATAGGCCAGCATTGTCGACGAAGTGCGCAGGAAGGCCATCGCCGTGAGCACTACGGGCATAATGGCCATCGCAACCAGCGTGATCCCGTTCGGCGACAGCCGCTCGCGAAGCATTGGCAGCACAAAAACTGCCCCGACCAATGATCCGGCCGCCACGCAGGTAAAGGTCAGCCCCAGCTGGGCAGCGGAGCCCTTCAATTCTGTGTAGACGATTACGGGAAGCAGGGCAGGAATTGCCGCAATCGCCAGCGAAAAGAGAAGGTTTCGAAAGAGGATAATTTTGATCTGGTAGGATCGGGCGGCATACCGGATCGACTCGACGAAAGCTTTCATGAAGCCCTCCTCGGCCTGTTTCACCGGGGTTTGAGCGGGTCGCCACTGGAGGATGACGAGGCAAACAGCGAGAAAGATCAGTGCATTGATCGAGATGAGGAGGGGGGCTCCGAGCGTCGGGAGGACAAACCCTCCGAGAGCTGGGCCCACGATCCCAGCGATATTCACCTGCACGCCGCCCAACGTGACCGCCGAAGGTAGCTCCTCTTTGCTGACGATGCTGGGAACAATCGCGCTCCAAACGGGAGCACCGAAGGCAATACCAACACCGAGCGCGAAAACGCAGAGGAGCACCGA